>JBGVLG010000166.1:0-48537 GCA_045124155.1 Anaeroplasma sp. | reverse complement strand
CCAAGCGAATTACCATTCTAATAATTCCCTAAATTAATGTGACTAATTTCCTTTAATAATTTGATTAGTCACATTAATTTTATCTATATTATCCTTAAATAATTTGATAATTATGCCCTGAAATAAAGTACTGTTCTATAGATAATATGATTTTGATTACAGGGGATACTCATGGATTAGTAGATTATAATAAAATTAATATTCTTTATAAAAATAATATTTTAACTAAAGAAGATTATCTAATTATAGCAGGAGATTTTGGTGCAATTTGGAATATTAATAGTCTTGATAATGATTTATCAAACTATACAAAATTACCATGTACAATATTATTTGTAGATGGTAATCATGAAAATTTTGATATAATTAATTCTTTTCCTATTTCTAAATGGAATGGAGGTAAAGTTCATATAATAAAGGATAATATAATTCATTTAATGAGAGGACAAATTTTTACTATTGAAGAAAAAACTATTTTTACATTTGGTGGAGCTACTTCAGTAGATAAAGCCTATAGAACTGAACATATTTCTTGGTGGAAAGAAGAAATTCCAAGCGAAGAAGAAATTAAAGAAGGAATTCTTAACCTAGAAAGATATAATAATAAAGTTGATTATGTAATTACTCATTCCATTGATACAGAATCATTGAATAATCCAGGTTTATTCTATGAAGGAAAAAAATGTAAAATATACGATGATAATGAAATATTAGATATTTTTGCAGAAAAAATAGAATATAAGCATTGGTATTTTGGACACTATCATAAAGATGTTAAAATTAATGATAAAAAAAACAGCATTATATAATATGGTTTATGAATTGTTATAATACAATTAAAAAAAGATGGGAATACCATCTTTAATGAGAAAACATATTAAAAACTAATATGCTTATTAGATTTATGGGATAAAAAATAATGGAATATATGAATGTCGGAAGTATTCCTATAACATTTTTTATTTTTTTAAATAATTCAAATTCAGGCTTAACTGCCTGTTTTTTATTTTTATTATAAATATTAATAAATTCATAATAGGGGTTAAAAATTATTTTATATAATGTATTTAATTCTTTATTTTTTGCAATATTTATTGCTTCATAAATGATTCTAAATGGATATAAACTAAATGTATAAATAATAGAAAAAATTGAGAATAATGAAGAAACTAAAATAACTAATATGGTTTGTAATATAAATTTAAATATTTTAAATAAGAATTTCATTAAACACATAATTTTATTATAAATCCATTTAATAATTACCCATAATTTTAAAAATAACCATTTTAATCCTAAAAATATATATTTAAAAATATAATAAAATAAAAGATAAATAGGCTTTAAGATGAATCTATATAATTTTATAGAAATCCATTTAATAATTACCCATAGTTTTAAAAATAACCATTTTAATCCTAAAAATATATATTTAAAAATATAATAAAATAAAAGATAAATAGGCTTTAGAATATATTTATAGAAAAAAAATCCTATTTTTTTTATAACTAATTTAATTAATAGAAATATTTTTTTTATAAATTGTAAAATTTTTAATAAAATTAATTTAATTATTAATAATATTTTTTTAAATACAAAACTAGTAATTTTATATAAAGGAAATAAAACATATTTATATGAAAGGATTGCTATCTTTTTAAATAATATTAAAGGTGGTCTAATAACATATTTATATATTATTTTACCTATTAGATATAAAAGTAATCCTAATGGTTTTACAAGCTTTTTATATAAAAAGAGAATCGGTTTTATTATGATAAAAATAAAGAATAGTTTTATTACTTTCCAAATAAAAAGAATTATTGATTTAAATATATTAATTATAGGAATAAAAATTTTTTTTATTATTAAGCATATTTTCTTAATAATAATTAATAAATACGAGTAAAAAATTTTAAAAATAGAATTAATTGCTATAATTATTTTTTTCATAATCTCACCATAATATCAATATATCATAAAAAAAATAAAATGTGAATATACACATTTTATTAAAAAAGAATATTTATTGTAAAAGAATTATTATCAATGTCATAGCTTAATAATAAATTATTATCTTTAGCAAACTTGCGAATTGAAGAGGTTCCAATTCCATGACCTACTTCGCTATTTGTAGGGAATCCATTATCATCATAAATGACGAAACCATTAAATGAATTAGTAACTTTAAGTACCAATCTATTATCATTATTTAAAAATGTAAAATTAATTATTCTATCATCTTCTAATTTTAATACAGCATTATATGCATTCTCTAAACAATTTGATAATAATACGGCAATTTTATATGTTGATATATTTGTTGCATTTTCAATATCATTAATTTTTATATTAAAAGTGATTTTTTCTTCTTCACATTTTTTAGCATAATAGTCTATAACAGAATTAATGATTGGATCCTTACAATATTGTATTATAGAATTTTCTTCTATTATTGAAATGTAATTATTAATAAAATTAATTGCTTCATCATATTTATTAGCTTTAATTAATGAATTAGTAGAAGTTAAGATATGCTTAACATCATGTCTAATAATTTTTAGTTCTTCATCCTTACGTTCTCTTATTTCATTAGCAATATTAATTCTTTCAAAATGCTGTTCTACTATATTATTATCAAATGATTGAATCATCATTTTTTTGAAATTTCTAAATATTAAAGAGAAGAATACTAAAGATAATAAATATGAGGATATTATAGCAAACGCAAACATATCCAATCTTAATACACTTGAAGAGGTGTTTTCTATTATAAGAGTTCTATATAAACTTATTAATAAGAAAATTATAAGAGAATAAGCCCCGAATATTGGTAAATATTTTGGAGTCAGCTTTTCAATATCATTATGTAATTTCTTATAAAAGAATTTTAAATATATTCCTATAACTAAGAAAAATAATGTATAAATAGAATATTCGATTATTGGGTAATTATATTTACTGCAAAAGATATTTTTTATAACAATTATTAAATAAATATTTACATAAACATTTGTAGAAGCAACTGCTAATGATAATATTTTCATCTTTCCCATTATAAGCATAAAAATGCTTTGTGGTAATAAAGTGGTAATAATGAATAATACATTAGTATCTAAATATGACTTTAATAAGCTATATAGAAAATAATCTATAGTTATTAAAAATAGCATAAAAATAAAAGTTATAATAACAGATTTTCTAATTTTATGCTTATATCCTATTACTAAAACTAATGCTACCATTGAGAATATAGACATTAGTATATTTGGTAATAGTTCAAAAAAGTTTTCAAGCATATCATTCACCTAGAAGATATTTTGCATATAACTTCTTAACATTTGTTAAATATTTTTTTGAAATAGGAACTGTTTCATTATTTTTTAAAATAAATGATATTTCATTGATAGCTTTAATCATATTCATATTAACTATAAATGAAGAATGGCAAGAAATAAAATTAAACTCTTTATATTTAAACGGAACTGATTCAGAGAACTTTGTTCTTAGAGAAACTGTTCTATGTACTTCTTTATTAATCATATGAAATAATATTCTTCTATCATTAGATTCAATATACATAATTTCGTTTATATCAATAGTTATTATATTTAATTCATCATTTTTTATTGAAAAAGTAGTTTTAGCCTTTAAATTTAGATGATCTACTAATCTTAAAAACGATTCAAAAATTTGTTCTCTTGTTACTGGCTTTAAGATATAATCAAATGCATGTACCTTAAAGGCATCTAAGGCATATTCTTTACTAGTTGTAGAGAAAATAATTGGAGACTTAATACCCATTTGTCTTATTTTTTTTGCAATTTCAATACCATTTTCCTGCATGATAATATCTAAAATAAATGCATCTATTTGATTTACTCTAACATATTTAAGATAGCTTAGTAAATCTAAAGGATTTGTATACTTTTGAATATTAATTTTTATATTTAATTTTTTAGAAAAATCATTGATTAATCTTGAAATATCGTCTAATTCTTCCTTTGAGTCATCACAAACAACTATGTTCATAATATCACCTACCTGCGTTTAATATATCACAAAATAGGACTAAATTCAACAAAGTATAATAATTCAATATGTAATATTTAATTTTTTTAATAATTACTAATAATATTTGCTTAATTTATTTATAATAATTATGGAAATAATCTTTTATCGTTATTGAATGATACTTTTCAATTTTTTGATATTTAAAAAAAAATACTATGAAAATTTGATGAATTATTATATAATAAATGTATAGAAATTCGATTTGTGAGGTAAATATAATGAAAATAGCTTTAGCTGGTGCCTTTGGCAATTTAGGTCTAGAGATTCTAAAGCAATTAGTATTAACAGAGCATGATATTGTTGCTTTAGATTTGAAGGAAAAGAAAATTCCTGAATTAGAGGGAAAATATGAATTTAAGGAAATTGATGTTACAAAGGTTGATACCTTAAAAAATACTTTAAAGTATTGTGATGTGGTAATATCTACAGTAGGATTAACAGGAGCTAGTACTCAATTTAGTTGCTACGAAATTGATTATCAAGGAAATGTTAATCTTTATAATGAAGCCATAAAGGCTCATGTAAGAAAATTTATTTATATTTCTGTTATTGCTTGTGATATAGAGGATGCAGAGGATGTGCCTATGTTAGAGGCAAAGAAAATGTTTGAAGATGTATTGAAAAATGGAAGTATGGAATATATTATTCATCGTCCTACTGGTTATTTTTATGATATTATAAAGGTATTTAGACCGTATGTAGAAAATGGAAAAATGCAATTATTAAGAGGCTATAAGGATGTTAAAGCAAATGTAGTTGATTGCCCTGATTTTGCTAAATTTATAGTTGAAAGTATGAATGAAACTAATAAAGTATATAATGTTGGTGGCAAGGAAACATATACTTATTATGAAATTTCTAAAATGTGTTTTGAGGCTGCTAATAAGCCATTAGTAATTAAATATGCTCCTAAATTTTTATTTTCAATTTTAGCAAGCTTACCTAAAATTAAAAAAGAAGGTAAAAGAGATATTATTTTATTTTCAAGATTTACATTATCTCATGACTTGGTAGGAGATACTATTGTTGGAGAAAATAGTTTTAAGGAATATATTTATAAGAGTTTTAAGGAGTAATTTAAGATATTGTATTTTTCTGCAACTGGTAATGGTGAATTTGTAGCTAAAAATATAGCTCATTTGAATAATGATGAAGTAATTAATTTATCTTTATATTTGAAAAAAATGAGGTACTAAATTTAAATTCAGAAAAACCATATTTAGTAATCACTCCAATATATATTTCAACAATTCCTCCAATTGTTGTTGAATTATTAGAAAAATCAAAATTAGAGGGTAATAAAAATATTTATTTTATTATGACCTGTGCTGGCAGTGGTGTTAGTGCTGCAGGGGCTACGCTTCCTTCATTAGCTTCAAAAATTAAAAATAATGAGGATTTTGATCTGACTAAGGTAGGTGCTATGCATAAAATGAGTGTTAAGCCAGTTACTTGGTTATTTGATACATTTTTTATTAAGCCAAAAAAGTTTTATACAACTGATGAATGCATTGGCTGTGGCTTATGTGAGACGGTATGTCCTTTAAATAATATTAAACTGGTAGATAAGAAGCCAACTTGGGGAAATAATTGTATTCATTTTACTGCATGTATTAATAGATGTCCTAAAGAAGCTATTGAATATGGTAAAAAAACTCAAGGAAAGAATAGATATGTAGCTATAAAATATAAAGCTGAATAATTTAATTATATAGTTAATATTTGATATAAAAAATGAATTTTTTTAGAGAAATACGATTGATTATTTCTCTTTTTTTACAATGCAACCAGAAGTTTACATAAAGAAACTATAAATTTATTGATAACGAGTTAAAATATAAGTAATATTTAGTTGTAAATTATGGAGGTTTAAAAATGAGCTTTGGTGAAAAATTATCAAAATTAAGAAAAGAGAATAATTATACTCAAGAACAACTAGCCGATGTATTAAATGTTTCAAGACAATCTGTTAGTAAGTGGGAAAGCGATTTAGCTTATCCTGAAACTGAAAAGCTTATAAAAATAAGTGAGCTTTTTAATTCATCATTAGATTATTTAATGAAAGATACTAATGAAAATTATACTAGTAAAAATGATACTAATATTATTAGATTAGGTAATATCCTTAATCTAAATATTAAGGAAAGAAAAAGTGAAAAAATGATATTAGGATTACCTTTATATCATATTGGAAAAAATGCTAAAGGATTTTTCGCAATTGGTATTAATGCAAAAGGTGTAATTTCTATTGGCTTATTATCAAGAGGAATAATTTCCTTAGGATTATTATCATTAGGAGTTATTTCATTAGGTATAATGTCATTAGGATTATTATCATTAGGTGTTTTTGTTTTAGGCTTGATTTCTTGTGGGTGTATTTCAGTAGGCTTTTTAGCTATTGGTGCTATTTCTTTAGGCATTATTTCTATTGGAGGAATATCAGTAGGGGATTTTGCAGTTGGTGGTCTTGCTATTGGAAAATATTTTGCTTATGGTGATAGTGCTAAAGCAATGGTTTCTATAGGAATAACTGATTCTTATGGTGATGTAGTTTCTGTATATGATAATTTATCAATAAATGATGCTATAAGTGTAAAAAATGCATTAGATCAGGTAGTGCCTAGTTATTTTAGTTGGATAAAGGATATTATAAAATCATGTATTAAAGCTTAGGAGTAATATATGGAATTAGAATTAGATAAGCTTTTAAGAATAAAAACTAGTGGAAGAGATGATTCAAACTCGGATCTAACAAATTTTCCATATGAGCCAACTCCATATTCTGTATTAGAGCTATTAGCTAATAGTGGATATTTATCTAAAAATGATATAGTAATTGATTACGGTTCTGGTAAAGGAAGAGTTGATTTTTATTTAGCATATTATCTTAAATGTCATATGATAGGTGTTGAATATGATAATAGATTATTTCAAAGAGCAATTTCTAATCTTAAAGATGCTAAAAGTAAAAGTAGAGTAGAATTTGTTTTAAAAAATGCAAGTGAATATGAGATCCCTGATAATGCTAAAGCTTTATATTTCTTTAATCCATTTAATGTATCAGTTTTAATTGATGTTATTAATAATTTAAAAGAAAGTATAAAAAAGAATAAGCGAAATGTTTTATTATTCTTTTATTATCCTTCTAACAAATATTTAGAGTATTTAAATAGCGAAAAAGATATAAAGCATATTGATGATATAGATTGTAAAGGATTATTTAATAATGATAGTAGAGAAATAATCTCTATTTACAAAATATAAAATAAATGCTCACAATAAAGTGGGCATTATTTTTATAAAATATACTAATTTGGACTAAAATTCATCATAAATTTTAAAAAAATTAATTATTTTTTAATTTTTATTTCAATTTTTAATAATTTATGATATAATCGAGTCATAAAAAGTGATAATTATATGTAGTATATTACTTTTTATTCATTTTTGAATAAAAATATAAAGGGATGATATTATGCAGTACGTAGAATTATCAATTAAATATAAAAATTTTAATGATACTATATTAGATATAATAGCTTCTAAACGTCAGAGAATGTTTTCTGATAGAATTAAAAATAAAAGAAGAAAAATAAGATGAAAAAGCTTTTCTTTCTATTTGTAGTTTCATTATTTTTATTAGTAAGCTGTAATATAAATATATCTAATAATCGTAGCAGTAGTAGTAATATAAATACTACCACTAATACTAGTATCCCTAGCAGTAATAAATCATCAGTTACCTCACCTAAACCATCTGAAGATAATTCAATAGATGTTTTAGTTGTATATTTTTCTCCACTAGGAGAAGAGAATAATATAGTTAATAAATTAGCTTCAAGCTATGATGCAGATACCTTTGAAATAAAACCATTATATCCCTATAATAAGGCTGATCTAGATTTTAGTAATCCTTCTAGCAGAGTATCTATTGAATATAGTGATCCATATAGACAGGTTGAGCTATTAACAATTTATGTTGAAAATTTTGAAAAGTACGACTATGTGTTCATTGGGGCTCCTATTTGGTATGGTGAATTAAGCTGGGTAATTAATGATTTTATAATAAATAATGAATTTTATGATAAAACAATTATTCCTTTTGGTGTATCTGATATTTATGATTTAGATGTTTCAAACATTAAGGAATTGGCTCCATATTCGACAGTAGTTGATGGGAAAAAATTTTCTTCTAGAGCTTCAGAAAAAGATATTAATGATTGGATGAAGGAAGTAAGCTCTATTATAGATTAAGTTTTTTAAAATTAAAATTATAATTAATTATTACATTATTTTCTAAAAATATATTAGCTTTTGTTAATATATTTTTATTGAAATGACTTGATTTTAAAAATATTTAATATATAATCTCAATATAATTAATTAAAGGAGATATTTATGGAATATAGAATTTGTGCTGATTCATCAGCTGATGTTATAAATTTAAAGAAAGTACCTTTTGGTCTAGCTTCATTAACTATTAGAACAAAGGATAAAGAATTTAAGGATGATGAAAATTTAGATGTAGAGGAAATGGTAAATTATTTATCAAATTATCATGAAAAATCATCCACTGCTTGTCCTAGTGCTCATGATTGGATTGTTTCCTTTGGGGGTGCTAAATATGTATTTGCAATCTCAATAACCTCAGGATTATCTGGAAGCTTTAATTCATTAGCATTAGCTAAAAAAATCTATGAAGAAGAAAATCCAGATTTTAAGGTTCATATTATTGACTCATTAAGTACTGGTCCTAAAATGAAGCTTATGATAAATAAGCTTGAAGAACTAATAATAAATAATTTATCATTTGAGGAAATAATAAATGAAATTGAAGCATATAAGAATTCTACTGATTTAATATTTATGCTAGAATCAATGAATAATTTAGCAAATAATGGTAGAGTAAATAAGCTTGTAGCTAAAGCGGTAGGCTTATTAGGAATTAAGGTTATTGGAAAAGCCTCAAATGAGGGTAAATTAGAGGTTACAGATAAAAAGCGCGGCATTAATATGGCTATTAATTGTATTATGGATAAGCTTTCTAAATTAAAATATAATGGTAAAAAGATTTTAATTGGTCATTGCTTGAATTTTGATTTAGCAAATCAAATAAAAAATAAAGTAATAGAAATATATAAACAAGCAGAAGTAGAAATATATGCTTTAAGAGGATTATGTAGCTTTTATGCTGAAAAGGGTGGTTTAATTATAGGCTTTGAAACAGCATAAAATTAGTGGGATATCAGATGATATCCCTTTTTTTAAAATATTATTTAAAAAAAAACAAAAAAAATCTTATTTTATTCATTATTCGACATTTTTTTTAAGATAATAATCTTATACTTTTTATGTTTTTGGAGAGGTATTATGAATAAAAGAATGTTGTATATTAAGGGTAATTTTAAAAATTTTATATGCTATATTGGAATTTCATTATTAGCTTTAATTATAATTATTTCATCTACTATTATTTATAATAATAACGTTATTTCATCTGCAGATGGAGCTACTACCTCATTAAATAGATTTTATCTTGAGGAAATTGCCAAAAGAAATGTTCATGAAATAACTACTGCATTAGATAATAATATAAAATATTCTAAAAGAGCCATAATTGAAATTAAAGAAAGTGATTTAGAATCGAAAGAATCATTGAATTCATATTTAACAATGATTGAAAATTTATATGATTTAGATTTTTTTGCAGTATCTGATAATGAAGGGGAAATTTATACCTTAAATAATACTATATTTAATGAATCTAACGAGTATTATTCTAAAAAAATAAATGATAATTTAGAATTGTATATTACACAAACTTCAGAATCTAGAGCGTTGGTATTAATAGTTTCTAAGATGAATGAGTTATCATTTCAAAATAAAAAGCTTGTAAGCTATATTTCAGGTATTGATATTGAAAACATAGTTTCATCATTAGTTTCATATAATGATAAAAATAAGGTAATATGTAGTTTATTTAATTCAATTGATGGTACTTGTATTGTTGAGACAGAGGGGAGTATTGAAGAAGGAAAGAGTTTATTTCATTTAATGGATGATGATGCCTTTTTTTCTGATGAATTCACAAAAGAAGAATTCCTTAATGATTGGAATAATTTCAATGAGGGATATACCTATTATAAGGGACCATTAGGCTACACTTATTTATATTATATGCCAGTACCAAATACTAATTGGATGTTTACTATTAGATTAAGAGAAAGTGTTATTAATGAGCAAATAACGGATTATAATAAAAACATGCTAATTTCTACTCAAATCCAATTGAGCATGGTATTAGCTTGTATGGCTATCTTATTTATTTTAGCTATTATACAAACCTTTAAAATACAAAAAGAAATGTATAATAGAAAAAGTGAAAAAGAATTATTCGATCAAAAAACTCTAGCTCATTTAGAACAGCTTAAGCTTAAAGAAAAATTATTAGAAGAAGAAAAGAAAAATAATCGACAAGCATCAATATTACAAATATCAAGTAATGAATATTCTTCTGTATTTTATGTTGATATAATTGATGATGTGGCTATACCTATTAGATTATCTGAATTCTCAGTATTTAAAACAGGACTAGAAATAAATAAAACATATCCTTTTAAGGAGTATTATGCTAAATATATTAATTCCATAGTTAGTGAGTCAGATATCGATAGTTTATTAGTTTTTTCTGATATTAATTATTTAAGAAAAATATTAAAAGATACAAATATGTATACATATTTACATAAAATTAATCAAAATGGAAAAGAATTATATACTCATTTAAGAATAGCTAAGGTTGAAGATGATGAAAATTTTAGACATATTATATTTGGCTTTGCGATAGTAGATGATTATATTAGGAAAGAACAAAATAATCAATTAGCATTAGAAGAAGCCTTAGAAAAGGCTAAAAATGCTAATTTAGCTAAAACAACTTTTTTAAATAATATGTCTCATGACATTAGAACACCAATTAATGCAATTATTGGTTTTACTAATTTAGCATTAAAAGAAGAGGTATCTCTTGATATCAGATATTATTTAGAAAAAATAAGTAAAAGCTCTGATTATTTATTATCATTAATAAATGAGGTTTTAGATTTAAGTAGGATAGAAAGTGGTAAAGCTACTATAAATTTAAATAAAACTAATTTAAATAATTTAGTAAATACTGTATCAGATATTATTACTGGTTATATATCTGAAAAAAATTTGAATTTTAATGTAAAAAAGATAAAAATAATTTATCCAATAGTATTAGCTGATGATTTAAAGATTAGAGATATATTAGTTAATATCTTAAGTAATGCAGTTAAGTATACTGATTCTTTAGGCTATATTAATTTTACAATTGATACACAATTAATAAACGCAGGCTCTGAATTGGTAATTTTTAAAATTGAGGATAATGGTATTGGTATGAGTGAAGAATTTTTATCTCATATTTTTGATGAATATTCTCAAGAGTATGCAGTAGTACAATCAAATTTCAAAAGTACTGGTTTAGGTATGTCAATTGCGAAAAGATATATAGAACTTATGGGTGGGTCTATTGATGTATATAGTAAGAAAGGGATTGGTACAAAATTTACTGTAGCTATTCCTCTAAAGCTTGCAAATTTAGAAATAAATAATGACAAGATAATCTCTTATAATAAAGATGATATAAAGGGAATTAATATATTAATTGCGGAAGATAATGATTTGAATTATGAAATAGTAATGCTTCAGTTAGAGGAATATGAATTAAATATTATTAGAGCAAAAGATGGAAATGAAGTTCTTGAAATATTTAAAAAAAGTAATGAAGGTTATTTTGATGTTATTTTAATGGATGTAATGATGCCTAAAATGAATGGATATATGGCTACAAAGCTTATTAGAGAATTAAATAGAAAGGATTCAAAAGAAATACCTATTATTGCGATGACTGCAAATGCATTTAAAGAAGATATAGAGGAAGCCTTAAAATCAGGTATGAATGCTCATATTTCTAAACCATTAAAGATAGAAGAGGTTATTATTACTATTTTAAAATATATTAATAAATAAAATTATTATATAGTTTATTTATTAAAATAATGATATAATTACCTCAGGGAGTGATAAATATGAATAGAGGAAAGGTTGTTATTGTAGGTGCTGGTAGTGTAGGTACTGCTATTGCATATTCAATGGTGAATCAATGTATTTGTGAAGAAATTGTAATTATAGATTTAAATCATGCTAAGTCATATGCAGAAAGTCTTGATATGATGCATTCAATGGAATTTATGAATACAAAAACTTTGGTTAGAGAAGGAGATTATAATGACTGTAGTGATGCTGACATTGTAGTTATTTCAGCTTCTATGCCAGTACCAAAGGAAAGTAACGATAGAATGAAATTTTTAGATGGAAGTAAAAAAATTGTAAAATCTATTGTTACTAATGTAATGGAAAATAATTTTAATGGAATATTTATTGTTGTTACGAATCCAGTAGATGTAATGAGCTATTATGTTTGGAAGCTATCAGGACTTCCAGCTAATAGAATTATTGGTAGTGGAACTACTTTAGATACTGCAAGATTACATTATTATATAGCTAAAACTATAGATGTAGACCCTAGAAGTATTAATGCTTTTATTATTGGTGAGCATGGTGATACTGAGCTTGTTTCATGGTCTACTGCAACTATTGGTGGTAAGGATATTAAAAATGTATTTGATGATAATAAGAATCGTATAGGAGAAGATCCTTATAATAATTTTTTAAAGCTTACTGCTCATGGAGGATGGGATATTTTCAATAAAAAGGGTAATACCTCCTTTGGTATAGCAGCATCTGTTACAGGTATAATTAAATCAATTTTATTTGATGAAAATAGAATTTATCCTGTTTCTGTATATTTAGATGGAGAATATGATATTTATGATGTATTTACTAGTGTTCCTACAATAGTAAATAGAACTGGAGCAAAGGAAATGGTAGAATTAAATTTAACTGAAGAGGAATATAAGAATTTTAAATATTCATGTGATACTCTTAAAGAAAAATGTAATAATTTATAGGAGGATATATGGCTTTTATTTGTTATGATCATACCTATAGTGTTTTTTTAAAGCTTAAAAAGGATCTAAAAAGATTTCAAAGAATAGTTGATATTTTAGTTCAATTAATCTTTATAGCCTATAACGGATATTTATTATTTACTAATATAGATAGATTATTATATTTTATTATCTATTCAATTCTATTATTCTTATGTATTGGCTATTTCTTATTTACAATTTATGCAATAAATAATAATACTAAAAAAATAAATAAAAATATTAAGCCTAGAGTAAAACAAATAGTAAATATATTAAAATATATTATTAAATTTACAATTATTACTCTTGCAGTAATTGAATTATGTACAACTGAATATACTACTATGAAGCTTGCATCAACAATAGCTTCATCTGTTTCATTATTAGTTCAAATTACTATTAATTTAATTACTAGATTTGTTAATAATTATATTGATTTATTTATTGAATCATTAAAAATGGATTATGAAAATAGTACTGCTTTAAAAGCATTGAAAAAGGGAGTAGGTGCCGCTTCTGTATTTGCTGAAGGTGGTTTTAGTGCTGCAGCTGATTATTTTAAGGCAGATAGAAGTGAGGCAGAATTAACTAATAAAGAAAAAAAGCTTAGAGAAGAAATTGATAGACTTAGTGAACCACTAAGAGAAAAAAGAGAAAAAACTGAAGGTCCTAAAATTGATATTAAAGAAGAAATTAAAAAAGGAATAAAAAGCTTTTTAACAAAAAAATAATATTTTTTAGCATTAAATATATTGTATTTGATGCTTTTTTTATGCTATAATTTTTATGAACATGTTCATAAAGGAGATTTATATGCCAAAGGTTATAAATGTTACTGAAGAGGAACTAATAGCTATAACAAAAAAATTAATTGATAATAAAGAATATACTAATATAAATTGTAGATATATTTCTAATTTAGCTAATATAGGATTAGGTACTTTTTATAAATTCTTTGATTCTAAATATAGCTTAATCGCAAGAGTAATTTTAAATGATTGGATATTATTTAGAAAAGAAATAATTATTAATAATAATCTATTAGATTCTATTAAAAGTATATATAATGCTTTATATTTATTTACTAAAAAATATTATGATTTCTTTCAATATGAAAGTAATTCTTCATTAAATATTGTTCATGATAAGCATTCATTATTATTTGAACAAATAAAAGAGGATATTATTAATTGCTATAATTTTAATAATATTAATTATGATATAGATATAATTAATTTCTTATCTAATATGATTATCTATTATGCATCTAATTTATATGAATTTGATGTTTTAAATAAAATCTTAAATAAGCTAATATAGGAGGATAAAAATGAAAAGCTTTAAGAATTTAAGAATAGTTGATAATTTCTATCAAACATCATTATTTTTTCCAATGCCATTAACATTAATCGGTACTTTAGATGAAAAGGGAGAAACTACAAGCTTCGGTGCTTATTCACTAGTTTTCCCATACTACATTGCTGGTAAGGATTATTATGCAATGGTATTAGAATGTAGAAATAGTTCTAATACTTGTTTAGGATTATTAAGACATGGTAAATGTACTATTAATTTCTTACCATATAATAAAAAAATATTTAAATCTCATGTTGATTTAGGATTCCCAGGAGATACTCCTGAAGAGAAAATGAAGGATTTTAAATTTCATTTAGAGGATTCATTATCTAGTGATGAGGATAAAGAGCATAAATATCCAAAGATTATTAGTGAAGCTTTACAGGTTATGGAATGTAGCTGGGTAAAGAAATTAGATAATGCCCAAGATGATCCTATTTTAGATGATTATGAAGGCTTTAATTATCATAATTTTAATGGTATTACTTCTAGATATGGTGCTCATTTTATTTTAAAGATAGATAGAATTTTAATGAAGGAAAAATATTATAATTCTATTATTAATGGAGTTACTGCATCTAATTTTATGCCTCTTGCATCTAACTGGGGCTATAGAGACTCAAAGAATTTCTGGTGCTCACCATATAGAAAACCCCAAGCAGTAGGTATCCCTAATAGAGAGGTAGATTTAACTTCATTAAGATATGCAGCAGAAAGAGCAGATGATAAGGTAAAATTCACTGATGATGCATTATTAACTATTGTTAAGGTACCAAGACCATTCTTAAAGCTTGTATTAAAGGGATGTGTTGATTGGGCACATGAAAATAATGTTAGTGTTATTACAGAAAAAGAAATGAAAATAATCAATGATAAAAGATCAAAGGAAAAGAAAAAATAAATAATTTATGACCATACTCATTTATTAAATAGATGAATATGGTTTTTTTGTTTAAAAATAATAAATTAAATATTAGTTTAGATATAATTATTTTCATGAAATGGTGATAAATAAAACAAAGCATTGATTTAATAGCACTTGTGAATTATTTTCCTGCGCAAATAAACAAAATATTTAATAAATAGTGGTGTTTTATATGATTTTACATAATGATAAAGAAAATCAATTTAGTGATTAAGACAGAAAGTAGATATTACAATGTTTTAAAACATATGAAATGTTCTACAAAAACGATTGATAAATTGGCTATTGTAGAGTACAATAATGATGAGGTGATGATTATGAAACTAATATATTCTGTTTTAGAAGATGAAAGAAAAAGAAATGAGTATATGATAAAAAGATACGAAAAGGAATTGTCACTCTTACCCAAAGGAAAGATAACACCTAAAATTACAAAAGCAAACACATACTACTATTTGAAATACAGAGATGGTCAAAAGGTATGTGCAAAATATATCGGTATAAATGAAGAAGATATTGCTATTGTTGCCGAACAGCTTGAAAGAAGAAAGATTGTTGAGAGGCTTATTAAAGAATTAAAAATAGAGCAAGCAAAGATTAGGAAAATGGAGGCAATCGTATGAAAGTATATCACGGTAGTCTTGTTGTTGTGGATAATCCCGAAATAAGAGTGGGCGACAGATATTTAGATTTTGGCTATGGATTTTATACCACAATGAACGAGGAACAAGCTATTAAATGGACTGAAAAACAAAAAAATAGAAAAGGAACAAATATCGGATATGTTTCAATGTATGACTTCGATATTGAAAAAGCTGAATCTGAATTGAAAATTATTCGTTTTGATAAAGCAAATAAGGAGTGGTTGGATTTTGTTTTTATTAATCGAAAAGGACAATGCCAAGAAGCATACGATATTGTCATAGGACCTGTTGCTGATGATAGTGTTTATGAAGTTGTTAGATTTTACGAAATCGGCATTTACGATTTAGAAGAAACCTTAAAGAGATTAAAGGTTGAGGAACTATATAATCAAATATTGTTTCATACTAAAGAATCTTTAAAGTTCTTAAAGTTTATTAAAGCGGAGGAAAAGTAAATGAACAAAGATAGGTTTTCAGCTTTGATGTCTATGATTACTCCAGATATAATCAGTAAGATAATGGATAAATATGGATTAGATGAAGATAAGGCAATGGCATTATTTCATAGATCGGAACTATATAAGGCACTCGAAAAAGAGGAAACGAAAGTGTGGCAGTATAGTTCCGAAATGATAGTTGAATTATTCGATAAAGAAATGAATGGGAAATTGGAATTTCCGGAGGTATAGTATGAGTAAAACATTACAATTTAAAGCCTTTTGTTTTGAAATGTATAAAGCAGAAAAAGGTATGACTGGTATAATGACCCAAGAGCTTTTTGAAAAATATAAAGTGTTTGACTACCTTGATACTTTTTACGAAGTATTACACACTACAGGACATAGATATATTATTAATGATATTGACTTATATATCGAAGCTCGTAAGAATATTACAGTTTAACTAACCGAACGGTGCTAAAATCTGTTAATGTAGGACTTTGCATCATTCATTGTACCGATGGTGATATCACTAAATCTTAAATTTTCTATTTACTATTTCATAAATTTTAATAAATATTGTATAATGGCCATCGAAAAGATGGTCATTATCTTTTTTTTATAGTATAATATTTACGAATAATGTTTGGGAGGAATAATTATGATAAAACAACCATTAAAGGGAATGAATGATTTTATTCCAAAGGATGCTGCTATAAGAGATTATATGATTTCTAAAATAAGTGAGGTATATAGAAGCTTCGGCTATGAAAGAATTTATACCCCCGCAATTGAAGATATTGAAAATATCGACAATAAAGAGGGTGGAGAAAATCAAAAGCTTATATTTAAAATATTAAAGCGTGGAGAAAAGCTAGACAAGGCTTTAGAAAATGATGAATTTAATAAATTAGCTGATATGGGATTAAGATATGATTTAACATTACCATTAACTAGATTTTATGCTAATAATAGAGCGAATTTACCATTAATAGGTAAATTCATTCAAATTGATAGAGTATATCGTGCTGAACGTCCTCAAAGAGGAAGAGATAGAGAATTCTATCAATGTGATATTGATGTTATTGGTAATAAATCTATTAATGCAGAAATAGAGCTTATTACCGCAACAGGCAAAGCTTTACTTACTCTTCCTATAGGAGAATTTTCTATTAGAATTAATCATAGACAAATATTAAGAGCTTCATTACTTAAAATGGGCTTTAATGAAAATGATCTAGATGAGGTTTGTATTTCACTTGATAAGCTTGATAAGATTAATACATCAGGAGTTAAGGAAGAATTATTAGCTAAAGGATATAATAATGATGCAATAAATAATTTAATTAATTTTATTTCTAGTGAGGTTACATTAGCTAAGGTTGAAGAGCTATTAGGTGATAATAGTGATTTAGCTGATTTAAAATATGTAATTAATGGTGCGAGCGAATTATCAGATAATAAATATAAAATTATTTATGATTTTACATTAGTTAGAGGACAAGGCTATTATACTGGTTGTGTCTTTGAAATTGCTAGTATTGAATTTGGTGGTACTATCGGTGGTGGTGGTAGATATGATAATTTAATTGGTAAGTTTATTGGAGAGAATATACCTGCAGTAGGCTTTTCAATAGGATTTGAAAGAATCTATGCTATTTTAAAGGATAGTAATTTTAAAATACCTAATCAAAATAAATTAGCTATTATTTATAAGAATGATTATGTTACTGCAATGAAATTTGCAAATAATTATAGAAATGTATACCAAGTTTCTTTATTTGAATTTCCTAAAAAGATGGGTAAATTATTAAATAGAATAGAGCTTGAGGGTTATAAAGCTTATATTATTTATGATGAGAATAATGAAACTAATGAATTACATGTAATTGAAGGAAATTAATATGGAAAAGATTGAAAGCTTTAAGGTAGATCATTTAAAGCTATTACCAGGATTATATGTATCTAGATGTGATACAATGGATAATTTTAGCTTTACTACCTATGATTTAAGATTTACAAGACCTAATTTTGAACCAGTTATGAATACTGCTCCAATTCATACAATTGAGCATTTAGCTGCTACATATTTTAGAAATTATCATTCTGATAAGGTTATGTATTTTGGTCCTATGGGGTGTAGAACAGGTTTTTATTTAATTTATAAAGGTATGCCTAATTTAGATGAAACTAAAAAGGATGTTCTTGATTGCTTAAATTATATTATTGATTTTACTGGAGATATTCCTGGTGCTTCTCCAATAGAATGTGGTAATTATTTAGATTTAAATTTAGATATGGCAAAATATTATGCCAAAAGATATAAGGATATTTTAGAAAACAATTAATAAAATATTCTAGAGGTGGATTATGACACTAGATAAACTAAAGGTAGGTTCTTCAGCTACTATATTAGAAGTAGGAGCTACAGAGTCCTTACGTCAGCATTTACTTGATATGGGATTAATACCAGGTGCTGTTGTAACTGTAACGAAATTCGCTCCTATGGGAGATCCTATGCAGGTATTAGTTCATGGATATGAATTAACATTGAGATTAAGTGATGCTGTAAATATAAAGGTATCTGAAGCATTTATTAAGGATAAAGAAGAAAACATAATAAATAAAAATATAAAAAAGCCTCATCCTGGTTTAGGTGAGGGTGGAAAATACCATGATTCAACTCATGAAAATCCTTTGAATAAGGATGAGGTTTTATCATTCGCATTAGCAGGAAATCAAAATTGTGGAAAAACTACATTGTTTAATCAATTAACTGGTTCTAACCAGCATGTAGGTAATTTTCCTGGAGTTACAGTAGATCAAAAAAGTGGTGTAATTAGAGGACATCAAAACACATTAGTTGTTGATTTACCTGGTATTTATTCATTATCACCATATAGTGATGAGGAAATTGTATCTAGAAAATATATTTTAGAAAATGATCCTAAAGGTATTATTAATATAGTAGATGCAAATAATATTGAAAGAAATTTATATTTAACACTTCAATTAATGGAGCTTGAAAAGCCAATGACATTAGCCTTAAATATGATGGATGAGGTTAATAATAATGGTGGTTATATTAATGTGAATAGAATGGAGGAATTATTAGGTATTCCTGTTGTTCCTATTTCTGCAAAAAAGAATGAAGGAGTAGATGAATTAGTTAGTCATGCTATTCATGTTGCTTATTATCAAGAAAAACCAGCTGTTAATGATTTTTGTGATATAAATGATCATTGTGGCGCTGTTCATAGAGCTATACATGGTATTATGTATTTAATTGAGGATCATGCAAAATTTGCTAATATTCCTTTAAGATTTGCTGCTACAAAGGTTATTGAAAATGATAAATTGGTTATTGATGCATTAAAATTAACTCAAAATGAGCTTGAAATGATTGAACATATAGTAACCCAAATGGAGCTTGAAAGAGGATTAGATAGAAGTGCAGCAATAGCTGATATGAGATATTCATTTATTTCTCAGGTATGTAAAGAATGTGTTATTAAACCACATGAATCAAAGGAGCATATTAGAAGTCAAAAAATTGATAAGCTTTTAACAGGAAAATATACTGCAATACCAATGTTTATTTTAATATTAGGATTAGTATTCTTTTTAACATTTAATGTTATTGGTGCAGCTTTTCAGGATTTATTATCATTAGGAATAGATTCATTGACAAATTTATTAGATAATTTATTTACATCATGGGGTGTTGAGCCTATTATACATTCTTTAGTAATTGAGGGAATATTTTCTGGTATAGGAAGTGTAATATCATTTTTACCTATTATTATAGTATTATTTGTCTTCTTATCACTTTTAGAAGATTCTGGTTATATGGCAAGAGTAGCATTTGTAATGGATAGACTATTAAGAAAAATAGGATTATCCGGTAAATCAATAGTACCTATGCTAATAGGATTTGGTTGTACAGTACCTGGTGTAATGTCAACAAGAACTCTATCATCAGATAGAGATAGAAAAATGACTATTATTCTTACTCCATTTATGAGCTGTTCTGCAAAGCTTCCTATATATAGCTTTATTGCTTCATTATTCTTTGGAAATTTTGCTTGGCTTGCTATGTTATCTTTATATTTATTAGGAATTATTGTTGCGATAATAGTGGCCTTTATATCTAAAAGATTTATATTTAAGGGTGAGGCAGTACCATTTATAATGGAGCTTCCTAATTATCGTTTACCAGGAATTAAAAATGTTTCTCAGCTATTATGGGAAAAAACAAAGGATTTTTTAAGTAGAGCCTTTACAGTAATATTAGTTGCTACAATTGTGATTTGGTTCTTACAAAGCTTTAGCTTTAAATTTGAATTTGTATCTGATTCTAGTCAAAGTATGCTTGCTGTAATTGCAGGAGGTATTAGTGTCTTATTTAAGCCTTTAGGATTTGGTGATTATAGATTTATTACTTCATTAATATCAGGCTTTTTAGCAAAAGAAGGAGTAGTATCTAGCTTAATGCTATTATTTGGTAGTAGTGAGGCAATAGTACAATCTATTTCTACAGCTACTGCTTATACTTTCTTAGTATTTTCTTTATTATATACTCCTTGTGTTGCTGCTATGGCTGCTATTAGAAAGGAATTAGGAACTAAGTGGGCAGTATCTATTGGTATTTTCCATATTGTAGTAGCTTATTTAATAGCATTAGTATTTTCATTAATCTTCTTATTATGTGGGGTATAATATGAACCTTATTTCATGGATTATTTTAGCTATAATTATTATTATAGTTATAGGAATAATTATTTATCTAATTAAAAATAGAAAAAAAGGTTGTGGCTGTTGTAATAAAGATTGCCCCTATAAAAAATAATGTACTAGTTTTCTAGTACATTTTTTAAATGTAAGTGGAGGAAATATGAATAAAAATATAGAATTTGCTAAACTAGGATTAGGATTATTTGTTCATTATGGATTATTTAGTGTTTTAGGTAGTGGAGAATGGGCTAAATATACTAATAATATTCCTGACATAGAATATGAAAAATTAGCTTATTTATTTAATCCTAAAATGAATTTTTCAGATGAAATATGTAGCTTTGCTAAAGAAAATGGTTTTAATTATATTGTATTTACTGCTCGTCATCATGATGGATTTTCATTATATGATACAAAGGATTTAAATGATTATAATTCCTATCATTATATAAAAAGAGATCTTGTTCAAGAATTTATTTTATCATGTAAAAAATATAATTTATTACCAATTATATATCATACCTTAATAGATTGGAAAGAAGAAAAGAATTTTGATTCTTTTTCAGATTATTTATCATATTTAAGAAATAGTATTGATCTATTGTGTAGTAATTATGGACAAATAGGTGGTTTTTGGTTTGATGGATTGTGGAAATATCCAAATTATGATTGGGAAGAAGAAAAATTATATAAAATGATTAATAGAAAACAGCCTAATGCATTAATAATTAATAATTCTGGATTATCTAAATTAGGAGAAAGGAACTCAGAATATATTAATGCTATCACCTTTGAAGGTAATAAAATAGCTAATTATGATTATCATAAAAGTATTAATCTATATGCAGCTGAGGCTTGTCAAACCTTAAATGATCATTGGGGATATGCTAAAAATGATATTAATTATAAATCAATAAAGGAAATACTATTAAATTTTTTAAATTGTAGAAGATATGGAGGTAACTATTTATTAAATATAGGTCCTAAAGAGGATGGTTCTATTAGAGAATATGAAAAAGAATTTGTTAATTTATTAGGTAATTGGATAAATTTAAATAAAGAAGCATTGTTTAATACTGTTCCTTATGAAATGAATTTACCTAGTAATTCTTTTGCGTTAAGAAATGATAATAATATTTATATAATAATAGAAAATATTCCTATGATTATTGATAAAAATGTTAGAATATATAAGAATAATCCAATTATAATTAATTTAGCTAATCTAAAATATAAGAAAATATATTGGCTAGATAATAAGTCTTTAATTACTACTGATTTTAATCAATATGTAGTAGAACCATTTAATTATGGAAATTCAATGATTGCAAGAATATTAAAAATAGAATTATAAAATTAATCTTGAAATATACCCCAATAGGGTATATAATATAGGGCGTGGGGGTATATATCAAATGACAAAAAATAATAATTGTTGTGAAATGAAATACACTATAAGAGGTGAAGAGGAAAAGAAAAATATTCAAAGAAGAATGAATATTCTTATTGGACAAATGAACGGAATAAAAACAATGATAGATGAGGATAGATATTGTGAAGATGTTATTATGCAGCTATTAGCTATTGATAAAGGTATTCAAAGCTTATCTGATTCATTACTTGAAAGACATATTAAAACCTGTATAACTGAAGAGGTTAAAAAAGAAAATTATGATGCTTTGGATGAGGTTATAAGAATTATTAGGAGGTATCGATGAAAAAAGAAAACTTTAATGTTTCTGGAATGACCTGTAGTAGCTGTCAAGCTCATGTTGAAAAAGCAGTAAATAAGCTTGATGGTGTAAAATTATGTAATGTTAATTTGCTAAAAAATACAATGAGTGTTGAATTTGATGAGAATATAACCTCTATAGAAGAAATAGAAAATAGTGTAAGTGATGCAGGATATAGTGCCTCATTAGCTAACAAAAAGGAAGGAAATAAAATAATTGTAAAAAATGATTATTCATTATTAAAATTAATTTGTTCTATTATTATCCTATTAATATTAATGTATTTTTCAATGGGAAATATGATGTGGGGATGGCCATCACCTAAAATATTTGATCATCATGAAAATCCTATGGGATTTGCATTAATACAATTTATTTTAGTATTACCAATTATATATATTTATAAAAATTATTTCATTTCTGGTTTTAAGCATCTAATTAATAAAGCTCCAAATATGGATACTTTAATTTCATTAGGTTCTTTGTTTTCTATTTTATATGGTATCTATGCTATGTTTATGATCAGTTTAGGATATATAGAGTATCATATGTATTTATATTTTGAATCAGCTGGAATGATATTAGTATTTGTTAGCATTGGAAAATATCTAGAAGGTTTATCTAAGAAAAAAACAACTAAAGCAATAGAAGGCTTAATGGAATTAGTACCTAAAAATGTAACCATTTTAAAAGATGGAAAAGAAATAATTGTAAAAGAAGAAAATATTAAAGTAGATGATATTTTAATAATCAAAAAAGGTGAAAGAATTGCAGTAGATGGAATTATTATTGATGGTGCTGCATCTATTGATGAGTCTACTATTACTGGAGAAGCAATTCCTGTTTATAAAAAAATAAATGATGAGGTAATTTCATCAACTATAATAGAATCAGGGTTTATTAAAGTAAAAGCTTTAAAGGTTGGAAGTGATACTACAATAGCTAATATTATTAGACTTGTTGATGAGGCATCTAATTCTAAAGCCCCTATTTCTAAGCTTGCTGATAAAATATCTGGAATCTTTGTACCTATTATTTTAGCAATTTCAATATTAGTATTTATTGGCAACATATTATATATTAATATTGCAAATCCTTCATATGTAAATAACACCTTTGAAATAGCATTAAATTTTGCTATCACATGTATAGTTATTGCATGCCCATGTGCTTTAGGTCTTGCAACACCTGTAGCGATTATGGTTTCAACGGGAAAGGGTGCTACAAATGGATTATTAATTAAAAATGCAGAAATTTTAGAGAAAACTCATTTAATTAATACTATTGTCTTAGATAAAACAGGTACTATTACTGAAGGAAAGCCTAAGGTAGTTGATTATATTTCTTTTGATAATAATATTGATTTAAAAGGAATATTATATAGCTTTGAGGCTAAAAGTGAACATCCACTATCGAAAGCTATTTGTGAATATACTAAAGGTAGTAAAATATATGAGGTAAATGATTATAAAAGTATTGAGGGAAAGGGTATTTCTGGATATATAGATAATGATTATTATCTAATTGGAAATACAAGAATAATAGATTTAATTAATAAAGATATTATTAATAAGATAGATGAATTATCAAGTGGTGAAAAAACTACTTTAATTGTTGTAAAAAATGATAATATTATAGGAATTATTGGAATTAAGGATGAAATAAAAAAGGATTCAAAAGAGGCTATATCAAGACTTAGAAAAAAGAATATTGATGTAATTATGCTTACAGGAGATAATAGCCTTGTAGCTAATAAAATTGCTAATGAATTAGGGATTAATAAAGTATATAGTGAGGTATATCCTCAGGATAAAGCTAAGATTATTCAATCACTTAAGAAAAATGACAATATAGTAGCTATGGTTGGAGATGGAGTAAATGATGCGATTGCATTAACAACTGCTGATATTGGTATTGCGATTGGAGCTGGTAGTAATATTGCATTAGATTCAGCAGATATTATTTTAGCTAAAAATAGTTTATTAGATGTAATTAATGCAATTAAACTAAGTAAAAGAACTATTAATACAATTAAGCTTGGATTATTTTGGGCTTTCTTTTATAATTTAGTTTGTGTATTATTAGCTACAGGAATATTTTATTATATTTCAAATGGATCATTTAAAATGGAACCAATGTATGGAGCTATTGCTATGAGTATTTCTAGTGTTTCTGTGGTTTTAAATGCATTAACTATTAATTTATTTAATTTTAATAAAAAAGAAAAAAAGGAGAAAATAAAAATGAAAAAAATAATTATTGATGTAGATGGAATGATGTGTAAGCATTGTAAGGCACATGTTGAAGAGGCATGTATGAAGGTTTGTGGTGTTAATGAGGCAATTGCTTCACTTGATGCTAAAAATGTTACTGTTTCATGTAATGACAATGTTACAAAAGAAGCATTAATTGATGCCATTAATAATGCTGGTTATAGTGCAAAATAAGACAAAAAACGATAAATTGTACAACATTAAATAAAATAATATTAAATTATTGAAGAATTAATTATTTAATGATAAAATACTCCTTGATTTTTAGGAGGAGAATATGTTGAATTTATTTACATTTTTAACAAGTGCAACAGGAACAACTACAGCAGGTTCTGGGACTCAAAATGAATTTAGAACTATTGATTGGGGTGCATTATGGAATGCTATCTTAAATTGGTGTAAAACTACAGGTATTAGATTAATAATAGCTATTATTATTTTAATTGTTTCATTTAAACTAATTAATTTTATATGTAAGAAGATTGCTAAAAAGCTTGAGAAGAAAAAAGTGGATCTTACTATTGCTAAAGTATCTGTAAGCTTTTTAAAGATAGTATTGAAGGTATTAATTATTGTACTTATTGTTGGTTATGTTGGATTTGAAACTGCATCATTATCAGCAGTAATTCTTTCTTTAGGTACTGGTATTTCTTTAGCAGTTCAGGGCACATTATCTAATTTTGCTGGTGGTGTAATAATTGTAATAATGAGACCATTTAAGATTGGAGATTTCATTACTTCAAATGGACAATCTGGTACAGTTGAGGATATTAAATTATTCTATACTCATATTGTAACACCTGATAATAAGGCTATAATGATTCCTAATGGTAGCTTAGCTAATAATGTTATTGTTAATGTATCTGCTAAAGAAGATAGAAGATGTGATCTTGTTATGTCAGTTGCATATGGTACTGATACAGAGTTTGCATTAACTGTTATTAGAGGAGTAATTGCTAAAAATGAAAAGGTATTTAATACACCTGAACCATTTGTTAAGGTTGGAGAGCTTGCAGATTCATCAATTGATATTTATGTAAGAGTTTGGTGTAAGAATAGTGATTATTGGGATGTATATTTTAGCTTATTAAATAATATTAAAGATGCATTTGAGGAAAATCATATTGAAATTCCATTTAATCAATTAGATGTAAATTTAAAGAATGCTGAATAATATTTTTGGATATTTTCTTTTTTAGAAGATATCCTTTTTTTATCATATTACATTGACATAATAATATTTTATTAATATAATTTTTATAAATATATCGTTAAAAAAGAGGTGCTAATTTGAGTAAATATGTAATGACAATAGATCAGGGTACAACCTCATCAAGAGTTATTATTTTTGATGAAAGAGGTAATATAATTTGTAGAGTTATAAAGCCATTTAAACAAATATACCCTTTTGATGGTGCTATTGAACATGATCCTATGGTTATATATGAGGATATTGTTGAATTAATACTTGAGGCATTAAAGCAAGTAAATATTGATTATAATGATTTAATTGGAGTAGGTATAACTAATCAAAGAGAAACTACTGTATTATGGGATAAAAAAACAGGACTTCCAATTTATAATGCGATTGTGTGGCAATCAAATCAATCTAAGAATATTTGTGAAGAATTAATTAATAAAGGCTATAAAGATTTCATTAACGAAAAGACTGGATTATTGATTAATCCATATTTTAGTGCCTCTAAAATTAAATGGATTTTAGATAATGTTAATGGCGCTAAAGAATTAATGAATGAAGGAAGATTGATGTTTGGTACTATCGATTCATGGTTAATTTATAAGTTAACTGGGAAGCATGTCACTGATTATACTAATGCTTCAAGAACAATGCTATTTAATATTCATACTCTTAAATGGGATGAAGAATTATTAGATTTATTTGGAATTAATAATTCTATTTTACCTAAGGTTGTTGATTCGAATTATAATGTTGGAGAAATTAAAGATAGTAGAATATCAGATATTGTAAAATTAAATATTTGTGCTATTTTAGGTGATCAGCAAGCTTCTCTTGTAGGACATGCATGTTTTAATCCTGGCAAATTAAAAATTACTTATGGTACAGGAAGCTTTATGCTTCTTAATACTGGGGATATACCTTTTAAAAGTAAAAATGGTTTATTAACTACAATAGCTTATTCAATAAATAATAAAGTAAGCTATGCACTTGAAGGAAGTGTTTTTGTTGCAGGTAGTGCCTTTCAATTTATCAGAGATAATTTAGAAATAGTAAAATCTTTAGATGATGATGAATTCAATCAAGCTAACAGTAATGGAGTAATATTCGTACCAGCATTAACTGGACTGGGAGCCCCATATTGGAATTCAGATACTAAGGGTGCTATTTATGGACTTACTCGTGCAACAACAAAAAAAGATATTGCCATTGCGACAATAGATGGAGTTGCATTAATGAATAATGACGTACTTCAAACTATGAAGAATGATACTGGCATTGAATTTGCAACTATTTCTGTTGATGGTGGAGCATCATTAAATCCCTATTTAATGCAAAGAGAATCAGATTATACTGGAAATAAAATTACTACTATTTCTACTAGTGAGGCTACTTCATTAGGAGTTTATTATTTAGTTATGCTAAATAATGGATTAATAAAATCTATAGAAGAAATAAATAATTTATATAAACCTATAAGATGTTATAGTCCATCTATGAATAAAAATAAAATAGAAAAAATTAAAGAAAATTGGAAAAAAGCAGTTAATGCTACTATCGAATTTTCTAAATAAATGTAATATTATATTATATTAAACGCTATTTTTATTGAAATACAATAATATTAATATTATAATTAAGAGAGTAATAAAACTTATTAACAATTAATATAGTCATAAATATAGGGAGGTAAATAATTATGGCATTATTTAGTAAATTAAAAAAACAAATATTAAAGGTCATTGAATGGGAGGATATTACTAAGGATACCTTAGTATATAAATACCCTTTAACTGATAGAGACGAAATTATGAATAGTTCAACCTTAGTTGTTCGTCCATCACAAGTAGCTTTATTTATTCATAAGGGACAAGTTTGTGATGTATTTGCACCAGGTACATATAAATTATCTACAGAAAATATTCCAATTATTACTAAGCTTTTAGCTTTGCCTACTGGTTTTGATAGTCCAGTTAAGGCTGAGGTATATTACATTAATACAAAGCAAATGCCTGGTATAAAATGGGGAACTGCTAATCCTATTATGATGCGTGATGCTGATTTTGGTACTGTACGTATTAGAGCTTTTGGTGTTTTTGCAATTAAAGTAGAAAATGCTAAGAAATTTATGGAAGAGTTATTTGGTACTAATCCAATTTATAGAACTGGTGATGTTTGTGAATTTGCAAAACCAATGGTTATTCAAGCATTTACTGATGCGGTAGCTGAAAGTAAAATTTCAGCTCTTGATTTAGCAGCAAATTATAAGGAATTTAGCCAAACTATAGTTGATACTAGTATTGAAGATTTTGAAAAATTTGGTTTAAAACTATGCTCAATAGTTATTGAAAATATTTCATTACCACAAGAAGTAGAAAAAGCTCTAGACGAAAGATCTAAGCTTGGTATTTTAGATGATAAGATGGGTACTTATGCTCAATACCAAGCAGCAAATGCTATGAGAGATGCTGCAAATAATCCTAATGGAAACAATATGGCTGGAATGGGTGTTGGCTTATCTGCTGGTATGGCAGTAGGTGGTATGTTTGGTAATGCTATGGCAGGAGTTCATCCTGCTCAAGATAAACAAACTGGTTTATCAAAACCTAAAGCTGAATCAAGTAATGAAACAAGAGAATGTGCTAGCTGTCATGCTAGTATCCAAAAGGGTGTGAAATTCTGTCCTGAATGTGGTGCTAAGCAGCCAACTGCAAAGTTCTGCCCTAATTGTGGTACAAAGGTAAATGATACTTCTAAATTTTGTCCTGAATGTGGAGAAAAACTATAATGGAGAATGAAGAAACTATAGATAATAAAGAAAAAAAAGTAGAAACTGAAACTACGATTTCACAATGTCCAAGTTGTGGTAGTGGTCTATTTTATGATCCTAAATCAATGGGCTTAAAATGTAAAAGCTGTAACAGTATTTTTGATTTTGAAAAAAATAAGGATAATTTAAAGGTTGATTATTTAGATTCGAAAGTTGAAAATTATGGTTGGTCATTAGAAACAAGAGTTTTTCATTGTGATACCTGTGGTGCTGAAATACTTATTACAGGCTATGATGTTACAACAGTATGTCCATATTGTGGTAGTGGTTATGTTTCTAAAACAGATAAGCTTCCAGGTTTGAAACCTAATAGAGTTCTTCCATTTGCATTTAATGAGATAGATGCACAAGCATATTTTAAAAAAGGTGTTAGAAAATATTTTTTCGCTCCTAGAGCTATTAAAAAGAAAATACCTGAAAATAAAATTAAAGGTCTTTTAATTCCTTCATTTACTTTTGATTCTAATACATTTTCTAGTTATGATGGTGTTTTAGAGAAGGTTGAAAGCTATAGAGATTCTAAAGGTAATCTAAAAACAAAAACAAAAAGATTTAATATTAGTGGTTCTAAAGCAGTTAATTATAGAGATTTAGTTATTGAATCAAGCTCAAAATTTGAACAAAAGCAAATTAATTCTTTATTACCATATGATATGAATAGATCTTATCATTTTGATTATAATTTCTTAAGAGGCTATTCAGTAGAACATTATCAGGATTCTTTAGATCATTGTTATAGTAAAGCTAAAAATATAATGGATGAGGATATTAAAAGAAAAATATTATCAGGATATAATTACACTAGTGTAGTTAGACTTAATGTAAGTACTAATTATAATGATAGAATGTATTCATATATATTATTACCTATTTATACTTTTGAATATGAATATAGAAAGAAAAGATATGTTACCCTAATGAATGGACAAACAGGTAAGATTAATAATAAATTACCTATTAGCCCAATTAAGGTTTCAATTCTTGTTTTACTAATTATTTTAGCAATAGTAGCTGTTGTATTATTTATTATGCTATCAGAATAAAAAAGGAGTGATATAAAATGGCAAATAAAATTGAAAAGCAAAAGGGTGCTTTAAACGCTCTTGCAATTATCTTAATTGTATTAAGTGTTTTAGGCTTAGTTGGTAGTGTCTTATTAGTAGTATTTGGTGCTCTTACAGTTGGTAGTGAAATTGTAGTAGGAATTTTACAAATTGTATTTGGTGGATTATTATTTATTCTTGCTGGTTTCTTATTAGTATTAGGCTTATATATGTTATTTATTGGATTATCTGTTAAGGCTACTCATGGTTCTATTAAACAAGATAACATTCCTCTTAATGGCACAGTAAATATGACTAAATGCAAAAATTGTGGTACAGAAGTATCTTCAGTTGATAAATTCTGTCCAAAATGTGGTGCTTCATTATCAGATAAAAAGGTATGTCCAAAATGTGGTGCTACTAATATGAGTGAAAATACAAAATGCTCAGCATGTGGTGCTGATTTATAGACTCAAATCTCAGGTATAGGAATATACCTGATTTTTTCTTTAATTTATCATTTATTTTCTATATTAATAATGATATAATCAATTGGAATTATTTAGAAAAATGGTGAAAACATGAAAAAAAACAATAATTTTGAGCCAAAGCTTCAAATAACTCAAATATTTAAGGTTCAAAGAAGTGATGTGCTATTAGAGTTTTTACTAAAAAAAATGAATACCTCAAGAAATAATGTTAAGCATATTTTAGCAAATCATCAAGTTTTAGTTAATGGAAATCCAATAACTCAATTTAATTATCCATTAGCTAAAGATGATGAAATTAAAATATCAAAATATCCTGTAAAGGATAATTCAATTAATAAAAATACAAAAGAAAGAAAAAAGCCTTTATCAATATCTATAATATATGAAGATGCTGATTTTATTGCTATAAATAAGCCAAATGGATTATTATCAGTAGAAAATGATAAGGATAATGAATCAGCTTATTATTATGTTTCAGAGTACTTAAAGGCAAAAAATCCTAACCTAAGGCCATATGTATTACATAGAATAGATAAAGAAACCTCAGGCGTATTAGTGTTTACTAAAAACATTAAGCTTCATTCAATGTTAAGATTAAATTGGAATGATTATATAAAAACTAGAGAATATATGGCTATTGTAGAAGGAAAATTAGAAAAAAAGAGTGATAGATTAGTATCCTTCTTGAAAGAAAATGCTAATAATATGGTTTATATTTCTAATGATAGAAGTGGTCAAAAATCTATTACTAATTATGAGGTAATTAAAGAAAGTATTAATTATAGCTTACTAAGAGTAGAAATTGAAACAGGAAGAAAAAATCAAATAAGAGTAGAAATGAATAATTTAGGTCATCCAATTATTGGTGATGATAAATATGGATGTAGTAAAAACCCATTAAAGAGATTAGGGCTTCATGCTTCAAGGCTTGAATTTATTCATCCAATAACTAATGAATTAATAAGAATTGAGGCAAAAACTCCTCAAATATTTATAAGTTTATTTCAAAAAACAAAATAATTTAATTTTTTTCTTTAAATTTATATCTAAATTAGTTATAATTTATATAAATGTGTCTATAAGTAATTTTTGGGAGGTAAAATATGTTAGATCAATATGAAAAGCTAAATAAAATTAGACGTAAGGTATATGTTGAGGTTGCTAAAATGGCTTATGAGGGTGGCGACTTCAAAAGAATTGAGGAATTACCTTATAAAATTTGTAATGAAGAGTTTGAGGATGAATCAATCTTTTTAGAAAGAGCTATTGTAGCTGAAAGATTAAGATTAGCAGTAGGCTTAAATCCTCATAAGGCAAGTGATAATAAACCTGTATCTGAAGGAATTTTGGATGCTGCAACAACAGATATTTATTATGAAGCACCACTTATGAATGTAATTGACTTTGCATGTAATGCATGTCCAAAGGAATCATATTTTGTTACAAATGTATGTGAAGGTTGCCTAGCTAATCCTTGTAAAAATGTATGTCCTAAGGGAGCTATTTCTATTGTCAATGGAAAAAGCCAAATCAATCAAGATTTATGTATTCATTGTGGAAAATGTGCAAGTGTATGTCCATATGGGGCTATAATTCATCGCCAAAGACCATGCGAAAAAGCATGTGGAATTAATGCGATTGAAAGTGATGAGAATGGTAAGGCAAAAATCAATTATGACAAGTGTGTTAGCTGTGGAATGTGTTCTGTAAATTGTCCTTTTGGTGCAATTCAAGATAAATCACAAATTTTCCAAACAATTTTAGCGATAAAAAGTGAAACTCCAGTATATGCAATTATTGCACCTGCATTTATCGGTCAATTTGGACCAAAGCTAAATCTTAAGACAATTGATGATGCAATGTCACAATTAGGCTTTAGTGGCGTATATGAGGTGTCTATTGGTGCGGATTTATGTACAGTAGAAGAGGCTAAGGATTTCTTAGAGGAAGTACCATCTAAGCTTAAATTTATGGGTACTTCATGCTGCCCTGCATGGAGTAAAATGGCAAAACAACAATTCCCAGAATATAAATCTAATATTTCTATGGCATTAACTCCAATGGTTTTAACTGCTCGTTTGGTTAAAAAGGAACATCCAAATTCAAAGGTAGTATTTATTGGACCTTGTACAGCTAAAAAGCTTGAGGCTCAAAGAAAGAGTGTAAGAAGTGATGTTGATTTTGTATTAACATTTGAGGAGCTTTTAGGTATGTTTACAGCAAAAGAAGTAGACTTTAATACCCTAAAGGAAAGCCCACTTCGTAATGAAACCTCAGCTGATGGTAGAGGCTTTGCGGTAGCTAATGGTGTTGCAGGGGCTGTAGTAAATGCAATTAAACGCTTAGAACCTACAAGAGATATTAAGATTGTTGGAGCACAAGGTTTAGATAATTGTAAAAAGATGTTAAAGGATGCTACATTAGGTAAATATGATGGATATTTACTTGAAGGTATGGCTTGTCCTTATGGATGTATTAGTGGCGCAGGTACTATTAATTCTCCAATTAAGACTAAGGCATTAATTGGATTATCACAAAAAGAAACACCAATTAAGAATACTTTAGATTCTAAATATACTGATTTAGTTGGTAAGCTAGATTAATGTAAACAATAATTATGGTATGGCATATTATATATAGGAGGTTTAATTATAATATGTCATGCCATTTTTTAACTCCTAGAGAGCTTGAGATATTCAACTTACTTGTACATGACGAAACTACTAAATCAATTGCCGAAAAGTTTAATATCAGTCAAAAAACTGTAAGAAATCATATTAGTAATACTATTCAAAAGCTAGGAGTTACTAGTAGAACTCAAGCTATTATAATTTTGATAAAGAACGGATTAATCAAAATAGATTAATTCTTTTTTTAGGTTATAAAAAAGTAATATTATAAAATCACTTTTTATTGATTATAGAAATTAATTATTATATAAATTAAATTAATAAAAATCTATTTGAGCAATTTAATAGCTAATAATGTAAAGGATGGTAAAAATGAGAAATATTTATATTAACTATGACTGGTATTATAAGGAAAATTATGAAGAAAAAGATTTATCTTTAGGTAATTTTTCTAATTTTATTTTAGTTGATTTACCTCATACTAATAAAGAGGTACCTTTAAATAATTTTGATTCAACTATTTCAAATTTTATTTCTATTTATAAAAAAATAATTAAGATTGAATCATTAGAAAATGATAATATTTTAGTATTTGAAGGAGTAGGACATAAAAGTGATGTTTATGTTAATGGGAAATTAGCCTATACCCATAGATGTGGCTATACTCAATTTAAAGTAACTTTAAATGATTTTGCAAATATAGGCGAAAATGAAATAGCAGTAGTTGTTGATTCAAATGAGATAAATCAACCTCCATTTGGATTTGTTATTGATTATTTATGCTTTGGTGGCATTTATCGTGATGTTTATTTAGATATTTTAAATAAGAAGCATTTAATTAATTATTATTTTCATCATGATCATGATAATATTTTTATTGATTATGAATTATCTACTAATGATAATGTTATAGTAGAAGCAATAATAAAAGATGAAAATCAATTATTAAAATTTAGTACCACAAATGGTAATAAATTATCTACAAAAATGATTGATGTTAATCTATGGGATGTAGATAATCCTCATTTATATGATTTAACAATAAATATTATTGAAAACAATGAAATTATTGATTCAGTAAATGATAAAATTGGATTTAGATTTATTGAATTTAAGGAAAATGGATTTTTCTTAAATGGAAAGCATTTAAAAATAAGGGGCTTAAATCGTCATCAATCCTATCCATATCAAGGTTATGCAATGCCTAAGAGTGCTCAAGTAGAGGATGCTTATATCTTGAAAAATACATTATGTGTTAATGCAGTAAGAACCTCACATTATCCTCAGAGTCCAGACTTTTTAAGAGCCTGTGATGAGCTAGGCTTATTAGTATTTGAAGAAATACCAGGTTGGCAAAATATTGGTGATTTAAATTGGCAAGATATTGCAGTAAATAATGTAAAGGAAATGATCTTAAGAGATAGAAATCATCCATCTATTATTTTATGGGGTGTAAGAATTAATGAATCAGGTGATTATCATGATTTTTATACTAGAACAAATGATTTAGCTCATAAGCTAGATAAATATCGTTTAACTGGTGGAGTAAGATGTATAATGCATTCTGAATTATTAGAAGATGTTTATACATATAATGATTTTGTATGTACCAATAAAGGTATTAGTCTTAGAAAAAAGAGTGAAGTTACTGCTTCCCATAAGCCATATTTAGTAACAGAGTATGGTGGTCATATGATGCCTACAAAATCCTATGATACTGAATTAAGAAGAACAGAATGTGCTCTTTTACATGCAAATGTATTAAAACAAGCCTCTATAGATGATGAAATTTCTGGTTCTTTTGGTTGGTGCTTTGCAGATTATAATACTCATAGAGATTTTGGTAGTGGTGATTTAATATGTCATCATGGAGTTATGGATATTTTTAGAAATCCTAAATATTCAGCATATCCATATATGACAAAATCTAATAAGCCATTCCTAGAGGTTACATCTAATTTTAATATTGGTGAATATAATGGTGGCTATTTAAGAGAATTTGCAATTATGACTAATTGTGATAAAGTAGATATTTATCATAATGATATATTAATTAATTCTTTTGAAAACTTAAAAGGTTATTTTAATGGCTGTATAAAAGTTGATGATTTATTAGGAAATCAATTAATTAAATTTGAAGGAAAAACATTAGAAGAATCTAATTTATTTAAAGAAGTATTAAAAGAATTATTAAAATGGGATGGAATATACAGAAAAGAAATCGAAGCTAAATATGATAAAAAATTAGTTGATGAATGTTGGAAATATTTTGGAAAATATGTTGCAAATTGGGGCTCTCATCCTACTCCTTATTATTTTAAAGGCTATAAGGATAATGAACTTGCTTGCGAGGTAGTTAAAGGACCTCAATCAATAGATTATATTGATGTAAAAGCAGCTTCAAATACCTTATATACTAAGCGTTCATATGATACTACAAGAGTAACCTTAGAGGCTATTGGTACTTTAGGTAATAGAGTTGATTTTGCTTTTGATAGCTTTTTAATTGAAACTAATGAAGCATTAGAAGTAATAGGAGATAATATTATTTCTTTAAATGCAGGAATTAGATCATTTTATGTTAGAAGTAAAGTTAAAGATGGTATTGGAATAATTAATATTAAATCAAAACGATTTGGAAATATTGAGCTTAAGCTTAATATTATTGAGGAATAAATATAAATTTATTAATCAAATAAATGGAGAAAATTATATGAGTCTTAATCTTTTAGCAAAAAAATTGGCCTATTATGCTTATAAGCATTTAGGTATTGATGAACTAGATATGATATATTTAGAAAATATATTACTAGGTGAGTTTGGAATATCTACACCCTCAAAAGAGGAATTTAATAAAGAAGAAATAGATAATATGCTTGTTCCTGATAAATTAATAGATGAATTAAATTCATTAACTAATTATGAAAATAAAACTATTTTCTCAACAAAAATAATGGGTTTACTAACTCCAAGTCCTTCCTCTATTAATAATAAATTTTGGGAATTAAGAAAAAAGGGATTAAATAAAGAATCCTTAGAATTTCTATATAATTTATCAATAAAAAATAATTATATTCAAAAAACTGCAATTGATAGAAATATTAAATGGAAATATGAGATTGATGAATCATTTATTGAAATTACAATTAATCTATCTAAACCAGAAAAGAATAATAAGGATATAGCTAAAGCTTTACTACAACCTCAAACTGAAAAATATCCAAAATGTCTATTATGTAAGGAAAATTTAGGATTTTATGGTACTAATACCCATCCTTCAAGACAAAATATTCGTATTATACCATTAAAGCTTAATAATGAAGCATTCTTTATGCAATATTCTCCTTACTCATATTATCCTCATCATGTAATAATAATTAATGATGAACATACTCCTATGAGTATATGTAGAGAAACATTTATTAGACATGCTGATTTCGTTGATACTATTCCTGAATATTTTATCGGTTCAAATGCGGATTTACCTATTGTGGGTGGTTCTATATTGTCTCATGAGCATTATCAAGGTGGAGGCTATTTAATGCCTTTAATGTATTCAAAGGATAGATTTATTATTAAAACTTCAAATCCTGAATTAAAACTAAGCTATCTAGATTGGTTTAATTCTTGTATTTGTATTAAGACAAAGAATAAAGAATTATTAATTGATTCTTTAGATAAACTAAGAATCAAATGGTCAAGCTATGATGATTTAGAATGTGATATTATATCTCATACTAATAATATTAGACATAATACAATTACTCCAATATTACGAAAAGTAAATGATGAATATATAGCATATGTTATTCTTAGAAATAATCGTACAAATGAAAAATATCCTGATGGTATTTTCCATGCTCATCCTGAATATCATAACATTAAAAGCGAGGGAATCGGTCTAATAGAGGCAATGGGATTATTCATTCTTCCAGGAAGATTAGATAGACAATGTAAGGAAATGGAAAGAATATTATCTCAAAAAATAGATTTAACTAGCTATTTTGATGAAAATCCTGATATGCTAATTCATAAAAATATGATAGAATATTTAATGAAACAAAATTCTAATAATTATCAATTAATGATAAAAGAATATATCAATGAGGTATGTATGCATATTTTAGAAAATACTGCTGTATTTAAAAATACTGAAATTGGTAATAATCATGCTAAAAAATTTATAGAATCTATTAATTTATAGGGGTAATATATGAGAGAAGAAAAACTTGTAGATAATTTTATTAATTATTTTAATGATAAACCATCTGATATTTTTTCGTCATCTGGAAGAATTGAATTATTAGGTAATCATACAGATCATAATCATGGTGTTGTATTAGTAGGTGCTGTTAATCTTGATTTACTTTCAGCAGTAAGGGAAACTTCTGATGATACTATTACAGTATATTCCGAAGGATATACTGAATCAAAGATTAATATCAATGATTTAACTAAAAATGAAAGTGAATATGGAAATAATATAGCTATTTTAAAGGGTGTAGTATATAAGATGAAGGAATTAGGATATAATGTAGGTGGTTTTAAGGCCTATATTAATTCTATATTACCAGCTGGGTCTGGAATTTCATCTTCTGCAGCTTATGAATGCTTAATTATTGAAATATTAAATTATTATTTTAATAATGATAAAATGAATCGCTTTGATATCGCAAGGATTGGACAATTTGCTGAAAGTGAATATTTTGGAAAACCTTGTGGTCTATTAGATCAATGTGGAGTAGCTTTTGGTGGTATTAATAGAATAGATTTTAGTGATATTAAAAATCCTAAGGTAACTCATATTGAATATAGCTTCAATGATTATAGTCTTGTTTTAGTAAATACGGGTGGTTCGCATAGTAATCTTACTGCTGAATATAAGGCTATTCCTGATGAAATGAGAGAGGTTGCAAATTATTTTAATAAAAATTATCTTAATGATGTAGATGAATTGTTATTTTTAAATAATATTAAGGAATTAAGAACAAAGGTATCTGATAGAGCAATTCTTAGAGCTATTCATTTTTATAATGAAAATAAGATAGTTGATAAAGGCTTCAATTCATTAGTAAATAATGATATAAAAGGATTCTTAGATTCTATAACAACTTCTGGCAATTCATCATATAAGTATTTACAAAACACTTATGTAAGAACATCAAATACTCAAAACATTAATATTGGTTTAGCACTTGCTGAAAGATATATTAATGATGGAGCTTGCCGTGTTCATGGAGGAGGCTTCGAGGGTACTATTTTGTGTTTTATAAATAATGCTGAAGTAGCTGAATTTATTAATAAAATGAGCTTAGTATTTGGTAATAACAATGTTCATAAAATAGGAGTTAGAAATGAAGGCTCCTATCATGTAAAGAAATTATAATAACTAATAAAGATATCAATATAGAAATGTGTTGATATCTTTTTTTATAAATTATGTAAAAAATAAAATAAAATAATAAAATTCTCTTTTTTTATTTAATTAAAAGTGATAAAATTAATTTTATAGAAAGAAGGGGATGATTGGTATGAAAGGCATCATATATTTTCTTAAAAAATATGGTAATACCTCATTTGATGAGCTTCCATTTAATGAAATTGATATATTAATATTAGCACAAATTTCATATTTAAATGTTGATGTTTATGCTAATAATCCTAATGAAAAAACATATGTTAAGGATGTAATTAAAAAAGAATATAGAACTCGTTTAGTTGATAAAACAATGGTTCATAAGATGAATGAGAAGCTTGTAAATGTTTTTCCTGATACTACAAGATATAATAATGTATATTTTAAACATTGGACTAATGATATAAGATTTGATATTGCTAAAAAGAGTAGTGATGCAAAACAATTTTTTGCGATGACATTTTTTTTGAATGATTTTATGGTGATTGCCTATAGAGGTACAGATTTAACATTAGTAGGATGGGAAGAGGATTTTAATTTAACCTATGAAGAAGAAGTACCTAGTCAAACTGAGGCTGTAAAATATTTAAATAATATATATGATTTATATAAAATACCTATGTATGTATGTGGACATTCAAAGGGTGGAAACCTTGCAAGTTATGCAGCTGCATTTTGTAATCCTTTAGCTTTAGATAAAATAATAAGTATTTATAGTTTTGATGGACCAGGATTTTCTAATAAAAATATTCTAAATAGCCCTCAATTTACAAAAATGAGAGAAAAGCTTCACACTCTTTCAGCTCATATTTCTTTTGTAGCATTATTATTATATCATGTTGATGATATTGAATTTATTGATAGTAAAGGCTTCTTATTTATGCAGCATGCTGCCTTTAATTGGAAAATTGATGGAAATAATAAGCTATTAAGAATTAAAGAAAATTCTATTGAATCAAAGATATTTGATGAAATAGTAATTGAAATAGGAAAGAATATTACTTTAAGTGAAAGAAAAAAATTTGGTGAAATATTATTTCTTTTAGCTAAGGAAAATCCGGAAAGTAATTTAGTTGATATTGTTCATAGACCTATATCATATTTATATGGTATAATTAAAAGAAGAAAAACTCTATCCAAGGCTAAACTATTATTTTTCAAGTATATTTTAAGAAAAATTAGACGTTCTATTAAAACAGTATTAACTAGAAGAGTTGGATTTAAGGGTCATAGAATGAAAACATTGAAAAAGGATTTTAGAATTTAATTATGGAAATATTAGTTGTAAATGATGATGGATTTGATTCTATAGGTATTAGAATTCTTGCTAAAAAATTAAAAAAATATGGCAATGTAACTATTATTGCGCCTAATTCTTGCCGAAGTGCTTCTTCACATGCGATTGAGGTTAGAAATCCTATTACAGTAAAAAAAGAAGCTAATTACGAAGGAATTGAGGTTTATTCTCAATCAGGTTATCCAGCTGATTCAGTTAGAATTAGTGATACAATATGTAATAAAAAATTTGATATTTGTTTTAGTGGCGTTAATGATGGCTTAAATTTAGGTACAGATATTTTTTATTCTGGTACTAGTGCTTCTGCTAGAGAGGCTCATATAGAAAAAATGTATTCTGTAGCTATTTCATGTGATAAAAATTCTTTTGATATTGTAGAAAAAGAATTAGATATGGTTTTAGAATATATATTCAATAATAATTTATTTAGCTATCTATATACCTTAAATATTAATTTTCCTATAGGGAAATATAATAAAAGTAAAGGTATAAAATTTGCTCATCAAGGCTATAAGCTGTTTAAAACAGGATTTATTAAAATAGATGATAATAGCTATATTGAACATGGTCATTATATTGAAGAGGATATTAATACTGAATCTGATGTATATTTAGCTAATGAGGGCTATATTACAATAGTACCAATTAGCTTAGATCAAACTAATTATGATTCTTTAGATAAATTGAAGAATAAATTTAATTAAAGGAAGTGAAAAAATGTTATTTGAGGATTTACAAAAGGATAATATTACTGCATTAAAAAATCATGATAAAATTGCAAGAAGTATTTTATCAATTGTTTATGGTAAATGTAAAAATGAATCAATAGAACAAGGATTAAATGCTAAAAGCTTATCTGATGAGGATACATTAAGAATTATCCAAAAGACAATTAAAGAGCTTGAGGAAGAAAAGAAAAGCTTTTTAATGGCTAAAAGAGAAGAAAAGGTTGAAGAATTAGATGCTCAAATAAAGGTAATTGAGAAATATTTACCAAAACAATTATCAGAAGCTGAAATTAAAGATATAATTTCAAATTTAGAGGATAAAAAAATACCTTCTATTATGAAATTTTTTAAAGCAAATTATTCTGGTAAATGTGATATGGGATTAGTGTCAAAAATTGCCAAAGAATTTCAGTAAAACTATGTAAAAAAATGTGAAAGTAGTGGTTCGTATTGAATCACTATTTTTTTATGCTAAAATGACTAACTGAGTTAGGATTTTAGGAGGTTGCTATGACTTTAGAACAATTCAATTATTATTTTAATAAAATGATTGAGGTTAAGCCTCGAAAAATAAAAGTACTAGAACCACAAAATGGCGAACAATTTTTAATTTTATATTTAGGTCATAATTCTAATAGAGAAATTATTGCTAAAAATCTTAGTGATGAATTAGATTGCTCGACTGCAAGAATTGCTGTACTTTTGAATCGCTTAGAAAAAAAGAAAATCATTAAAAAGGTTCAAGCAAGTGATAAAAGAAAAGTAATTGTTTCACTGACGGAATTAGGATATGACATATATAATAAAAAATTACTATTTTTTAAAGAATATATTGAAAGAATATTAACAACAATAGGTAATGATGAATTAGATAGATTCTTTGATACACTAAAAAAAATTACACAGATTGGAGAAGAGATTAATGATTAAGTTATTAAAAAATTTAAAATTAAAGGATTATTTATATATTTTTTTATTAATAATATTTATTGTTGGACAAGTATGGTTAGATTTAACATTACCTGATTATACTAAGGAATTAACACTTGCAATTTCAACTGAAACAGCAACAATGGATATCATTTTAACTAATGGTGGGATGATGATTCTATGTGCTGTAGGATCAATGCTATTTGCGATGGCTAGTGTATTTTGCTGTAGTCAAATAGCAGCAAGCTTCGCAAAAAATATTCGAAATAAGCTATTTGATCAGGTAATGAATTTTTCAAATTTAGAAATGAATGAATTTTCTACTCCTTCACTAATTACACGAACTACTAATGATGTTGTACAAATTCAAAATTTTATGGCTATGGGCTTACAAATGATAATAAAAGCTCCAATAATGGCAATTTGGGCAATTTGTAAAATCTCTACAACTAGAATTGAATGGACTTTAGCTGCAATTATTTCTGTAGCTATCATAATAACAGTAGTTTCCATATTAATAGCATTATGCTTACCAAAATTTAGATTAATTCAAAAGCTTACAGATAAGTTAAATGATACTACAAGAGAAAATATTACTGGTGTTAGAGTCGTTAGAGCCTATAATTCAATGGATTATCAGGAAAATAAATTTAAGAAGGCTAATGATGAGATTACTAAAACTAATTTATTTACCTCAAGAGCTATGGGATTATTAAATCCAGTTATGACAATTTGTATGAATGGATTAACTTTATCTATTTATTTAATAGGCGCTATTTTAATTAATAAGGTTAATATGACAAATATTACAGCTGGTATGATTGAAAGAGGAGAATTATTTGCAAATATGAGTATATTTACTCAATATGCAATGCAAGTAATTATGGCATTCATGATGTTAATAATGATATTTATTATACTTCCTAGAACTATGGTTTCAGCAAAAAGAATTAATGAAGTATTAGATAAAAAAATATCTATTAAAGATGGTACATTAGCTAATGGGAATGATTCTGGATTAATTGAATTTAAAAATGTTTCTTTTAGCTATCAAGGTGATGATTATTATGCTTTATCTGATTTGAATTTTTCAATTAATAAAGGAGAAACTGTAGCCTTTATCGGAAGAACAGGCTCATGTAAATCAACAATAATTAACTTATTAAATAGATTTTATGATGTTACTAAGGGTGAAATCATTATTGATGGTGAAAATATAAAGAATTATAAGGAAGAAGCATTAAGAAATAAAATAGCTACTGTAGCACAAAAAGCAGTATTATTTCAAGGTGATGTAAAGGAAAATATATTATATGGATGTAATGATACAAAAGATGATGATCCTAAAATAAATAAGGCTATTCAAATAGCTCATGCTGATTTTATCTATAATTTAGAAAATGGTATTCATCATCATGTAGCTCAAGGAGGAAGTAATTTTTCGGGTGGACAAAAACAAAGAATATCTATAGCTAGAGCTATATATAAGGATTCTAGTATTATTATTTTTGATGATTCCTTTAGTGCTCTTGATTATAAAACTGATTATTTAGTAAGAAAATCAATAAAAGAAGAATTAAAGGATAGAACTATTATAATAGTAGCTCAAAGAATAGGTACTATAAAAAATGCTGATAAAATTATTGTATTAGATGATGGAAAGATTTCTGGAATAGGTACTCATGAGGAATTATTGAATAACAATGAGATTTATAAGGAAATTGCCTTATCTCAATTATCAAAGGAGGAATTATAAAATGCCACCAATGAATAGACATTTGCCAAAAGAAAAAGGAGATTTTAAATCTCTAAAAAAGCTTTTAGTTTATACTAAAAAATATCATGTAGCGATACTTATTGCGTTTATTTGTGCAATAATTGCAGCTATAGCTACAATTATTGGACCAAGTGTAATGTCAGATTTGACTGATATTATTCAAAAGGGATTATTATCACCAAATGAAATTGATATTACCAGTGTTATTAAAACATCATTAATATTAATATCAATATATGCTTGTGGTGCTATTATTTCATATATTCAACAATATATTATGGCAACAGTTACTCAAAAAACAGCTAATTCCTTAAGAGGAGATATCAATAAAAAAATAAATAAATTACCTTTATCATATTTTGATAGCTCATCTACAGGAGATATGCTATCAATAGTAACAAATGATATTGATATTATTAGTCAAACAATATCATCAAGTATAGCAAATTTTGTTAGTGCCATTGTTTTACTTTTTGGTGTTATTATAATGATGTTTGTTAAAAACTGGATTTTAGCATTTACGGTTATAATTTGTTCACTATTAGGCTTTATGCTAATGGGATTAATTTTATCTAAATCTCAAAAATATTTCAATCATAAACAAGAATATTTAGGTAAAATGAATGGACATATTGAAGAAATTTATACTAATCATAATGTTGTAAAATCCTATAATGGAATAGCTAAAGAAAAAGAAGAATTCAAAAAATTTAATGATAGATTATATGATAATAACTGGAAAAGTCAATTCCTTTCAGGATTAATGCATCCACTAATGGGATTTATTGGTAACTTTAGTTATGTAATGATTTTCATTGTAGGAGTTGCAATTTCAATTTCAGGAAGTAGCTTCTTATCCTTTGGAATAATCTTAGCATTTACAATGTATGCTAGATTATTTAATCAGCCATTAAATACTATTGCTCAATCAATGACAAATTTACAACAAGCAAGTGCAGCATCAAAAAGAGTATTTAATTTACTTGAACATGAAGAAATGGAAAAAGAGGATAATAAAATTAAATCTATTTCTAATGTATTAGGTAATATTGAATTTAAAAATGTTAATTTTAGATATGTAGAGGATAAACCAATTATTGATAATTTTTCAGTTAGTATCAAAGCTGGTCAAAAGGTCGCAATAGTTGGACCTACAGGAGCTGGAAAAACAACAATTGTAAATTTATTAATGAGATTTTATGAGGTCACATCAGGAGATATTATTATTGATGGAATATCAACAAAAAATATGACTAGAGAATGTGTTCATGATATGTTTGATATGATACTACAGGATACTTGGTTATTTAATGGTACTATTAGAGAAAACCTAGTATATAATAAAGAAAATGTAACTGATGAAAAAATAATTGAGGTATGTGAATCTCTAGGCCTATCTCATTTAATTGAATCATTACCTAATGGTTTAGATACAATTATTGATGAAAAGGCTAATTTATCAGAAGGACAAAAACAACAATTAACTATCGCAAGAGCTATGATTAAGGATTCTCCTCTTTTGATTTTAGATGAGGCAACTAGTAATGTTGATACAAGAACTGAGCTAATAATTCAAAATGCAATGGATAATTTGACCTTAAATAGAACTAGCTTTGTTATAGCTCATAGATTATCAACTATTAAAAATGCTGATATTATTTTAGTAATAAATAATGGTAATATAATAGAAAAGGGAAACCATAAGGAGCTATTAGCAAAGAAGGGCTTTTATGCAGATTTATATAATAGTCAATTTCAAACAATTCTAGAATAAGATTGTATTTTTTATTATCTATTGGTATAATTATTTTAGAATTATTCACAATCAATACATATGAAAGGTTGATAATATGGAAGAAATAAAAATAAAAGCCTATGATTCCTTTGATTTATATGCAATATATAGTGAAGCAAAAGAACCTAAAGGAATGGTTCAAATTATACATGGTATGTCAGAACATAAGGAAAGATATATTCCTTTTATTCAAAGATTAAATGATAATGGCTATACAGTAATAATTAGTGATAATAGAGGTCATGGTAAAAGTGTTTCAAAGGAATATCCATATGGTCACATAGAATCCTATGATGTTATGGTTAGCGATCAATATATGGTTACTAAATGGATAAAGGAAAAAAATCCTAAATTAGATTTATATATGTTTGCTCATTCTATGGGTAGTGTTATCGCAAGAAATTACTTAATGACTCATGATAATGAAATTAAAACCTTAATATTATCAGGTACTGTTTTTTGTCCTTTAGGTATTAGTATTCCTTGTATTTTAGGTGATTTATTATCAATTGGAAAGAATAAATATAAAACAAGTAATATCTTATTTTATTTTGCTAATAATTTTTCTATTAAAGAAGATAATTCTTGGTTAACAGTGGATAAAGAAAATGTAGAGGATTATAATAATGATCCTTTATGTGGCTTTAAATTTACTAACTATGGATATAAAAATCTCTTTAAAATGGTAAAGAATCTAAAAATATTTAGAAAATATAATGTAAAAAATCCAACACTAAGAATTGTTTCACTTTCTGGTAAATTAGATAGAACTACAGGAGGTACAAAGAATTTAAAGAAATCTATTAAGCTTTTAAATAGAATTGGCTATAGAAATACAAGCTTTATAGAATATGATAATATGAGGCATGAAATCTTATTTGAAAAGGATAATAATGCTATTTATTTAGATATCTTTGAATTCTTAAGATAATATGTTTGATTATTGTTATGAATGTGGTACTAAATTAGAAATAAAAGAATTAGAACATGAAGGATTAATTCCCTTTTGTCCTAAATGCAAGGAATTTAGATTTCCAATATTTTCATCTGCAGTTAATGTTGTAATTTTAAATAAAGAACAAACTAAAACTTTATTTGTTAAACAATATGGTATTGATAATTATAGATTAGTTGCTGGATATATTAATAAGGGAGAAAATGCAGAAGAAGCATTAGTTAGAGAGCTTAATGAGGAGCTTGGGGTTAAGCCTATAGAATTTCATTTCCAAAGAACTATCTATTTTGAAAAGAGTAATACTTTAATGATTAATTATTATGCTTTATTAGATAATGAAGAGGTATATCCTAATTATGAGATAGATTCTTATAAATGGTTTGATCTTGATGAAGGAATTGAAGCAATTAAAAAGGCTTCACTTGCTTCAACCTGTTATAATTATTATCTACAGCATAGAAAATAATATGGTGATTATATGATATTAAAAAAAGAACATATTCCTAATATTGGAAGAATAGAGGATAATTCCTTTTTAACTAAAGAGGAAAAGGAATTTGTTACAAGTTTCATATTAAAAGAACAAGAATATCGTTATGCTTTAAGAAAAATGTCAGCTAAATTAGAAAATTTAGATGACTATTGTGAAATGCATTTTGATCATAATCCTATTCATCATATAGAATCTAGAATTAAAACAGCATCTAGCCTTGTTGAAAAGATTCATAGAAGAGGCTTGAATTTATCTTTAGATGTATTAGGAAATGGAATATATGATGTTGCAGGAATTAGAGTTGTATGTAATTATATAAATGATATTTATAAGATTGAACAATTATTATTAACTGAAAATGATATTGAGGTATTATTAAGAAAGGATTATATCTTAAATCCTAAAGATACTGGATATAGAAGCTTACATGATATTTATTTATTATCAATAAATATTGATGGAGAAGAAAAGAAAATTCCAATTGAAATACAATTTCGTACTATCGCAATGGATATGTGGGCTTCCTTAGAACATGAATTAAGATATAAAAGCTCAAATAATCTAGATGAAAAAGATATATTTAAATTAAAGACCTATTCGGATATGCTTTATGATATAGATTTAAACATGCAAAGATTATATATTAAAACTGTTACAGGAGATAGTGATAATGATTGATTTTGATAATTTAGTTAAGACCTATAATAAAAAGGGTATCGCAACTCCTAAAAAAGAAATGATAAAAACTAAAGAACAAATTGAGGGTATTAAAAAAGCTGGAATAATAAATACAATGGTATTAGATTATGTAAGTGAAAATATTCATGTTGGAATGACAACAGAAGATATTAATACTCTTGTTCATACTAAAACTTTAGAGCTTGGAGGAACTCCAGCCCCATTAAATTATCAAGGCTTTCCTAAAAGTGTATGTACCTCAATAAATGATCAAGTATGCCATGGTATTCCATCAAGTGATGTTATTTTAAAGGATGGAGATATTATTAATGTTGATTGTACAACTATTGTAGATGGATATTATGCTGATGCTTCTCGTATGTTTTTAATAGGTAATGTTAGTGAAAAACATAAAAGGCTTGTTAATGTTACAAAGGAATGCTTAGATTTAGCAGTAGCTTCTTTGAAACCCTTTGGAAGACTTGGAGATATTGGCTATGCAATAGAAACTCATGCAAAGAAGAATGGTTATTCAGTAGTTAGAAATATAGGAGGACATGGAGTTGGAATTGAATTCCATGAGGATCCATTTATATATCATTTTGGAAAGAAAAATACTGGAATGGTTTTATTTCCTGGAATGATATTTACTATAGAACCAATGATAAATGAAGGTACTTCAAAGGTATTTTTAGATGCTCATAATGAATGGACTATTTATACTTGGGATGGTGGTTATAGTGCTCAGTATGAATATACAGTATTAATTACAGAAGATGGAGTAGAAATATTAACTCATTAATTCCCATTTAGGTGGGAATTTTTTTATGATTTTATAATATAACTATTATGATTTATTAAAAAAATATTGTTTATTTTGTATGCGTATAATATGCGACGCATAAATAATAAAACCCTAATATTTCTTTTTGTGCTGCCTTAGAAAATACTAGTGACCACAAATTTTAACCCCCCTACCATTTCATAATAATTTTGGTATCATTTAAGTAGTATGCGTAT
>JBGVLG010000165.1:0-19489 GCA_045124155.1 Anaeroplasma sp. | reverse complement strand
ATGGAATTATGTTACTTTAACAGAAGATTGGGAATTCTCTACAGATCAGATTCTATCTAATAATAAAATTTTCTATTGTGATGAGGCTGAATTTTTCGATGAACAACCAACAAATATGAAAATAATGTGGAGACAAAGAGTAAGATGGTCAAGAGGACATTGGTTAGTATTCTTGGCTAGATTTAAAGATTTGATTAAATCATTATTTAGTAAAAATTCTAAACATAAAATATCAATTTGGGATATTACAATGAATATTATGCCATTTTGCTTAATATTATTAGGAATAAATCTTTTACAAGCTATATTTTTGTTATTTACACCATTATTTTCAGATTTAAGTATACAATATGTTTTCTTAGATAATCCAAGCTATGGATTATTAGGGGATATAGTTGCAAAAATATTTGGAGTTGAATCACCATATAGTATTTTTGGAGATGTTTGGACAAAACTTTTATTTGGTGATGCTTATTTATTTTCTTTAGCTAGAACCTTCATTTTCTATTATATTGGAACCACTCTTTGGGGTTTTTTAACCTTTATTGTTGAACATAAGAGAATTAAAAATATATCTATTGGATTAAAAATTCTTGCTGCATTTTCTTGGTCATCATTCCTTATTATGCAATTTTTCATTGATATTCAAGCAGTATTATCAAAAAATTTAGGTTGGAAGCCAATTCCTCATAATGATGATACAAGAATACATAATTTAAAGTAAAATATTTAATAAGAATTTTAAGGTAGGAAAATTATTAATGAATTACTTTGATATAATAAATCTGATTTTTTCCATTTTGTTTTCTATAATAACTATACTAATGTCATTATACGCAATTTTTGCAATAGTAGGATTATTCTTTAAAAAAAGGTTTCCTCATTCTGAAGAAAAAGCAAGAATTGCTGTAGTTGTAGCAGCAAGAAATGAAGAGAATGTTATTTGCAACTTAATTGATAGTATTAAAAACTGTGATTATCCGAAGGATAAAATAGATATTTTTATTGTTTCCCATAATAGTTTAGATAAAACAGCATTAGTGGCAAAGAATGCTGGTGCTATTGTTTATGAATATAATAATCTTGAAGAGAATAGAAAGGGATATGCATTAAAATATTTATTTAATCAAATTGAAAAAGAATATAAAATTTCATATTATGATGGTTATATAGTACTAGATTCAGATAATATTGTTTCAAAGGATTATTTTAATAAAATAAATGATGCTTTTATGGCTAATAGAGAATGTATAATTACATCATATCGTAATTCTACAAACTTTGGAGAAAATTTAATATCAGCTCATTATGGGATTTTTTTTATGATGGTAAATAGGCTTGGTGCTCGAGGAAGAGCTGTTTTAAATTCAACTGCTAGAATAACTGGTACAGGATATTTAATCCCTTCATCAATATTAAAAAATGGTTGGAATTACGTTTCTTTAACCGAGGATTTAGAAATGACTAGTGAAGAGATTATAAATAATCATAAGATTATTTTCTGCAATGATGCTGAAATATTTGATGAACAGCCGACTAATTTTAAAGACATGTATAAACAACGTTTAAGATGGGAAAAAGGATTATTAATTGTATTTAAAGAAAAAGCATTGAAATTATTAAAATCTATTTTTAATAATGAAACAAAATTTAAAATTTCTTTATATGACACTTTTGTTAATATAATTCCAATTGTCCTATTAATGTTTTTCCTATATTTATTTCAATTTTTATTTTTATCATTTGGTGTTATATTTGATTCTTCAACATCATTTTACGAAGTATTTATAAATACAGGAAAATATATAGAACCTGGAAATATTTTATTATTATCATTTTCTAAAATTAATCCTAATGATTTATGGTTTCAATTTTTATTTTCTAATGGTTATTTATTATCTTTATTAAGAATGATATTTATGGTTATTTTAACTACAATATTAGGTTCTTTTTTGATTTATTTAATTGAGTATAAGAGAATAAAAAATGTATCAATTAGAATGAAAATATTATCCTCATTAACTTTTCCAATTTTTATTATTTTTCAATTTATAATAGATATCAATTTATTATTTAAAAAAAATATTAAATGGGAAATAATACCCCATAAAGGATTAAAAAAATAGAATTTTTAAATTAAGCCATTAGTTTGGCTTTTTTTTATAGAGAATATAATTAAAATAAATAGTAAAATAAACAATATTTTGATATAATATTTAATAATGAAGGATGTGAAAGTCATTAGGACAAGACTATGAAAAGATTAATATTGGTAGATGGAAATTCATTGATGTATCGTGCTTATTATGGTACAAGTATGAGTGGTTCTATTCAGCAAAACTCAAAAGGACTATACACTAATGCTATTTATAATTTTGCAAGAATGATGAACCATTTAATAAATAGTGAATATGATAATATATTAGTAGCATTCGATGCTGGTAAAAAAACAATTAGACATGAATTAATGTCTGATTATAAGGCAGGACGCTCTCCTATGCCAGATGAGTTTCGTATGCAAATTGCCTATATAAAAGAATATTTAGATATAATGCGTATTAAGCAATATGAACAATCATTATATGAAGCAGATGATATAATTGGTACAATGTCAAAAAGAGCAGAGGAAAATGGATATCATGTTGATATTTATTCTTCTGATAAAGATTTACTTCAACTAATTAGTGATAATGTAACAGTGCATTTAACAAAAAAGGGTATGACAGATTTAGAAGATTATACTCCAGAATATTTTTATGATAAATATGCTATTAAATACACTCAATTTATTGATTTAAAGGCATTAATGGGTGATAAGAGTGATAATTTGCCTGGAATTCCTGGAATAGGAGAAAAAAAAGCAGTTAAATATCTTCAAGCTTATGGTACCTTAGAGGGTATAATTGAACACATGGATGAAATCAAGGGTGCTGATGGAGAAAAAATTAGATCTAATTTTGAGAGTGCTAGATTATGCCAAAAAATGGCTACTATTATTCGTGATTTTGATATGAATCTAACCTTAGAGGATACAGAACGTAAGGAATGTGATAAAGATAAACTAATTTCATTTTATACTGAATTAGAATTTAAGTCATTACTAAAAGATATAATAGTAGAAAAACCAAAATTAGATACAAATTATAATTATGAAGTTATAAAGGATCCTTTTAGACTAAGAGAAATATTATTACCATATTCAGCATTATATTTTGAAACCTATGAATATAATTATCATAGATGTCCTATATTAGCTATAGCTATTTCTAATAACTTAGGAAATTTCATTATTGAGCAGGATATGATTTTTTCTAGTATGGATTTTATGTTATTTTTATCTGATAAGAATAATCACAAATCTATATTTGATTATAAAAAATCATATGTTTTATGTAAGAGATTAGATTTAGAGCTTTTAGGTGTTGATTTTGATTTATTATTAGGTACATATATATTAAATCCTTCTATAGCTAAAGAAGAATTTAAGCTTATTGCGGATTCATATAATTATTCAGATACCTATTATGATGAACAAATCTATGGCAAGGGTGCTAAAAAATATATGCCTAGTAGTGATAGAATTTTTATTCATGCCTCAAAAAAAGCAAGTGCAGTTTATAATTTAAGAAATACTATAATAGAGGAATTAAAGAAAAAAGAACAATTATCATTACTTAATGATATAGAAATACCATTATCTAAGGTATTGGGTAATATGGAATATACTGGTATCTCAGTAGATTTAGATGAACTAGAAAGACAAAGATGTGATTTATTTGATCAAATAACTAATTTAGAGCGTGAAATATATAATATTGCTGGTAAAACCTTTAATATTTCTTCTCCTAAACAATTAGGTACTTTATTATTTGATGAATTAAATATTCCATATCCTAAAAAGAAAGGTAATTCATATTCAACTGATATTGAGGTTTTAGAGGCAATAAAGGAATATAATCCAATAGTAAATTTAATAATTGATTATAGAGCTAAAACAAAGCTTTATAATACCTATATCATAGGATTAAAGGAATTTATATATCCTGATCAAAAGGTCCATACTATTTTCCAACAAGCATTAACGCAAACTGGAAGATTATCTAGTATTGATCCGAATTTACAAAATATTCCTATTAGAACTGAGGATGGACATAAAATAAGAAAGATGTTTATTCCTTCTAAAAAGGGAAACAAGCTATATTCTGCAGATTATTCTCAAATTGAATTAAGAGTATTATCTCATATGGCTAATGTAAAAAAATTACAAGAGGCTTTTATAAGTGGTGAGGATATTCATACAAAAACAGCTAAAGAAATTTTTCATAAGGAAGAAATTACTTCAATAGATAGAAGAAGAGCTAAGGCTGTTAATTTTGGAATAGTTTATGGAATATCTGCATTTGGTCTAGCATCAGACATTGGTGTTACTAATGCAGAAGCTTCAAAATTCATTCAAAAATATTATGAAGCTTATCCTGAAATAAAAGAATATATGGATAATACCATAGAATTTTGCAAGAAAACTGGATATGTAAAAACAATGAAGAATAGAATCAGATATATACCTGAAATTAATTCTAATGTATATATGCAAAGAGAATTAGGAAAAAGAATGGCAATGAATGCTCCAATTCAGGGAAGTGCTGCTGATATAATTAAAATTGCTATGATTTTAGTTGATGAAGAACTTGAAAAACAAAAGCTTAAAAGTAAAATGCTTGTTACAGTACATGATGAGCTTGTTTTTGAGGTTGAAAAAGGAGAAGAAGACAAAATTCAAAATATTGTTAGAGATAAAATGCAAAATGCCATTAAGCTTTCTGTGCCACTTTTAGTAGATGATTCTTTTGGCAATAACTGGTATGAGGTAAAATAGAGGTGATAATATGCCTGAACTTCCAGAAGTAGAAACAGTGAGAAGAGTTTTAACTGAGGAATTAGTTGGACTTTATATTACTGATATAGATATAAGATATCCTAATTTGATTGAAGGAGATATCAATGAATTTAAAAATAATATTATTAATAAAAAAATATGTAAGCTAGATAGATTAGGAAAACATTTAATATTTATTTTAAATGATGGTGCCTTATTAAGTCATCTAAGAATGGAAGGTAAATTCTTTTATGTAGATAATGATTTTCCAATAAATAAACATATTCATGTAATTTTCAAGTTATCTAATAACAAATTATTATGTTATCAGGATGTAAGAAAATTTGGAAGATTTAATTATAGAAGTCTAGATGATTTATATATTACTCCTCCTTTAAATGAAGTTGGAGTTGATTTAACTATTAATAATAACTATTCAATAAATGATATTTATAAAAGAATAATTAATAAAAAAATACCAATAAAGGCTACTTTGCTTGATCAATCAATATTAGCAGGATTAGGTAATATTTATGTTGATGAGGTCTTATATGAGGCTCATATTAATCCTAATAGATTATCAAATGCTATTACTTTAGAAGAATTAGAATTAATTATTAATCAAATGAAAATTATTTTTGATAATGCAATACTAAATAAAGGAACTACTATTAAAAGCTATACTTCTAGCTTAGGAGTAATAGGAAATTATCAAAATTTTTTGAAAGTTCATACAAAATCTTCATGTCCTTGTTGCAAAAATACCTTGACTCGTGTTAAAATAAAGGGAAGAATGACTTATTATTGTGAAAAATGTCAGAGGTGACTGTAGTGAAGCAAGTAGTAGGAATTACTGGTGGCATTGCAAGTGGCAAAAGTAATGTTTGTAGTGTTATTAAAAATGAAGGATATCAAATAATCGATTCTGATCAGATTAGTCGTGATTTATCAAAAAAGGACTGTTCAATTTATAATGAAATAGTAAAAAATTTTGGTGAAGAATATTTAAATAATGATCTTGAGATTGATAGAAAAAAGCTTGCAAAACTAATATTTCATAATAATGAAGCAAAGGAAAAATTAAATAAAATTACTCATCCAATAATAATAGATGAAATTAAAAAGCAAATAGAATTGTCTTCTGGTGATATTATTTTTGTTGAAATTCCTCTTTTATATGAAGCGAAACTAGAATATCTTTGTGATAAGGTAATATGTGTTTTCTTAAATAAAAAAACTCAAATTACAAGATTAATGGAAAGAGAAGGAATAGATGAGGATTATGCTTTAGAAAAGATTCATTCTCAAATGGATCTATATATTAAGAAAACCAAGGCTGATTATGTAATTGATTCGAAGGGAAGCTTCGAAGAAACAAAAAATCAGGTCTTAGAAATTATTAAAAGATTAAAAGGAGTGTAAAAATATGATTACAGTTGAAACTTCAGAAAATGCAAAGGATTTAGCATTACAAACTCATTATTACAAAGCCTCATATCAACAAATTAAGGCACTGTATCTTGAAATCCTTGATGAATTAGGCCATAATATTGTTTCTGAAAATGATGACTATAGTGAGATTTATTCAGAAACTCCTCATATGGAGGTTATCGCAAAAATCATTATGCAAGATCCTAAGGAAACATCAATAGATTTTTATATTAATTCAGATTTCTTACTAGGATCTAAAGGAAAGGCATTAAAATTTATTAAGGATGTTTTAAATAAAATTGAGGCAAAATATGAGTTTAAAGGAGTATCCTTACATAAATAGGTGATAGTATGGCTAAGATTACATTTGATGTTCAATCAAAAATGAATATTATCTCTAGCTTTACTTTATCTAATGATGATGTATCTTCAATATCACTTTTATATGCACCACTCATTGGCAGTGATGCATTATTACTTTATTTTGCCTTTCAATCACTATTAGAAAGAAATAATATGAAGAGTGAAGAATTATCTCATCAAGATTTTTTTGAGATATATTCTTTAGATTCTTTATCATTTTTAAAGGCAAGATATAAACTTGAAGGTATTGGACTATTAAATACATATCAAAATGAGAATTCATTTATATATGTAGTTTGTCCTCCATTAACTGCTAAAAGCTTTCTAAAGGATGTTACATTAGGATTATTTTTATATTCTAAAATTAGAAAAGAAACCTTTGATTTTATTTGTAAGCATTTTAAGATTGATTCTGTAAATAAAAATTTATATAAGAATATTACTAAACCATTTGATGAGGTATTTGATTCTAGAATTGATAATAATTCTACATATGAAAAATTTCAATATTTATTAGGAAAAAATACTAATAGAAGTATTAAAATATCAAAGAGTAATATAGATATTAATAGTTTTTTAAATAATATTAATTTGGATTTTTTAGAAACTGGAATAACAGAACAATTTAAAACTCAAATAATTACAATAGCTTTTGTATATGGTTTTTCAGAATCAGAAATGATATCTTTATTTAACGATTCAATAAATAAAAGTGGCTTATATGATTATCGTTTATTAAAGAAAAAAGCTTATACTTTATTTAATTATAAAAAAAATATGAAAGCTCCAATATTAGAAGCTAAAGAAAATGATAATATTACAGATGGAGATTTAATTCATTATTTAGATAATGTATCACCAAGTGAATTTCTTGATGATATAATACCAAATTATCCACCAAAGTATTTAGATACAATTAATGATATTTATATTAATATTGAGTTGCCTCGCGGGGTATTAAATTGTATGATTATAAAGATTATTAAAGAAAAAGGTGGAGAATTGCCATCATTAAAATATTTTCAAAGGGTAAGTGAATCTTGGATTAAGGATAATATTTTTTCAACTTCCGATGCAATAAAATATGTTACGGAAGTGAAAACCAATTCATCTGATGGGGTTAATAAACCATATGATAAATATGGGGGATTTGATGTATTATGAGAAAAATGGAATATGAATTCGATTCAAAATTGGTTGATGATTATATATCAAAATTAAGAAAAAAATTACCACAATATAATATTAATGTTAGTAATGCAAATGATTTTGAGATATTATTACATGAAAGAGAAAATTGTATTAATTGTAAGGGATTAAATTCTTGTTTAAATGAAAATAAAGGATTATATACAGTTTATAATGACGAACAGTTTTCACTAGTTGAGTGTGAATATAAAAAAGAAGCAAGAAATGAAAAATTGAAGGATAGTTTAATAAAAACCTTATATTTACCTAAAAAGATATTAGAAGCTAATATAAAGGATTATTATACTAATTCTGAAAGTAGAAAAAAAATTTATACTGCAATTGTCAATTTTATAACAAATTATGATCCTAATTCTATAAATAAGGGCTTATATTTATTTGGTAATTTTTCAGTAGGAAAAACCTATACTTTAGCTTGTTTAGCTAATGAGCTTGCAAGAAAGAATATTTCTTGTTTATTAATCTATTTTCCAGATTTAGTATCTGATTTAAAAAATGCAATTGGTACTACTAGGTTTGAATCATTAATAAATATGTTAAAAACTGTGGATGTATTAATGCTTGATGATTTAGGTAGTGAGAATATGACTCCATGGCTAAGGGATGAAATAATCGGGCCAATTATCAATTATAGATTATTAGAAGGTAAAACATTATTTATTTCTTCTAATATTCCGCCTGTAGATCTTGTTGATCACTTTTCAATAGATAAGGCTCCTCAAAATAGAATTAAGGGTGAAAGAATTGTATCTAGACTTAAAGATTTAGTAACATCTATTTCAATGGATGATTGTAATCCTATAAGAAGATAAATACCTACTTGAAAAGAATGAAATGATTTGATATAATATTCTTGTCGATGATGAAGGACAAGATATAATTATTTTATTTTTAGAGAGAATACGGCTGGTGAAAGTATTTAATGAATATTTATATTACTACCTTTAAAGACGAATGGAGGAAATGCCATTCCGTATTCCGCGTTAAGGATTTGAGAGTTAGAATTATATTCTAAAATTAAGGTGGTACCGCGATTAATCGTCCTTTTTAGGGCGATTTTTATTTTTTAGGAGGGAATAAAATGTTAAAGATTACATTAAAAGATGAAAGTGTAAAAGAAGTAGAAGAAGGAAAATTAGTTATAGAAGTAGCTAAAGAAATATCTTCTAGTCTTGCAAAAAAGTGTGTTGCTGCAAAGGTTGATGGTGAATTAGTTGATTTAAAATATAAATTAACTAAGGATGCAAAATTAGAATTAATATTACTTGAGGATAAAGAAGCATTTGAAATTATTAATCACTCATGTGCTCATTTACTTGCTCAAGCAATGAAGAGATTATATCCTAATACTTTGTGTGGAGTTGGTCCTGCAATTGAGGAAGGATTCTATTATGATTTTGGAGTTCCAACATCAGTAGCTTTAGAGGATTTACCTAAGATTGAAGCTGAAATGAAGAAGATTGTTAAGGAAAATATTTCTATCAATCATTATTATTTATCAAAGGCTGAGGCTAAGGAAAAATTTAAGAATGATAAATTTAAATGTGAGCTTATTGATGCAGTAGATGATGATGTAGTTGGTATTTATGAACAAGGAGATTATGCTGATGTTTGTAGAGGACCTCATGTCATTTCAACTGGTGTTTTAAAACATTTTAAGCTTTTGAATGTAGCTGGTGCTTATTGGAGAGGAGATTCTAAAAATGAGATGCTTACTCGTATTTATGGTACTTGTTGGGCTACTCAAGAGCTATTAGATACTCACTTAAATAATTTAGAGGAAAGAAAGAAAAGAGATCATAGAAAGCTTGGAAAAGAATTAGGATTATTTATGATTTCTGATTTTGGACCTGGTTTACCATTTTGGTTACCTAATGGTTATACATTAAGAAGAACATTAGAGGATTTCTGGTTAAGAATTCATAGAGAAAGAGGCTATTTAACTATTAATACTCCTATAATGCTAAATAGAGAATTATGGGAAACATCAGGACATTGGGATCATTATAAGGAAGATATGTTTACTATTGAAGTTGAAGATGGAACCTATGCAATTAAACCAATGAATTGTCCAGGAGCTATTTTAGTATATAAAAATGATTTACATTCATATAAGGATTTACCTTTACGTTATTCTGAATTAGGTAATGTTCATAGATATGAAGCTTCTGGTGCATTAAATGGATTATTTAGAGTTCGTGGATTCACTCAGGATGATGCTCATATTTTACTAACTGAATCACAGGTTGGTGATGAGGTTGCAAGAATATTATCACTTTATGATTATGTTTATTCTGTTTTTGGTTTAGATTACTCTATTGAGTTATCTACTAGACCTGAGGATAATTATATAGGTGATATTGCGGTATGGGATGAAGCTGAAGAAGCATTAAAGAAGGCTTGTTTAGCTACTGGTCATAGCTTTAAGATTAATCCAGGAGATGGAGCTTTTTATGGACCTAAGCTTGATTTTAAGCTAAGAGATTCAATGAATCGTATTTGGCAATGTGGTACTGTTCAATTAGATATGCAATTACCAGGAAGATTTAATTGTACTTATATTGCTGAGGATGGAACTAAGAAAACTCCTGTTATGATCCACCGTGCATGCTTCGGTTCATTAGAACGTTTTATTGGTATTATGATTGAAAATTATGCTGGAGTATTCCCTACTTGGTTAGCACCTGTTCAAGTAAAATTAATACCTGTTAATATGGAATACCATAAAGAATATGCTGAAAAGCTTGTTTCTATTTTCTCTAAAGAGCAAATTAGATTTGAAATCGATTATAGAGAGGAAAAGTTAGGTTATAAGATTCGCGAGGCTCAAACTAAGAAGATTCCTTATACTCTTGTTATTGGAGATAATGAGGTTAAGAATAATCTTGTTACTTATCGTAAGCATGGTTCTCAAGAGCAGGTTACTGTTTCTGTAGATGAATTTGTTAATATTATTAAAAAGCATAATTTAGAATTAAATTAAGATATAGCCTAGCAATTTGCTAGGCTATTTATATGGAGGAATAATTATGGCATTACTTGATGTAGAGGGTTTGAAATTTAAATATACTGATAATGAACTATTTAATAATATTAGCTTTAGGATTAATCCTAAAGAACATATTGTATTAGTTGGAGATAATGGTTGTGGTAAATCTACATTTATGAATTTAATTGCCAAAAATCTTATTCCTGATAGTGGTATAATTAGTTGGATGAATAATGTATCATTTGGTTATTTAGATCAGCATTTAAAGGTTAATAAAGATGTTACTATATATGATTATATTACCGAGGTTTTTAAGCCATTAATAGAAAAAGAAGCATTAATGAATTCATATTATGAAAAGCTCTGTAATTGTAAGGAATATGAATATGAAAGATATTTAAATTATGCACAAACTATTCAAGATGAGCTTGATAAAGCTAATTTTTATGCAATGAATTCAACTATGGGTAATATGATTAATGGTTTAGGTATAGCTGAATATGGAATGGATACTAAGCTTTCTAATTTGTCTGGTGGTCAAAGAGCTAAGGTTTATTTAGCTAAACTATTACTTGAGGCACCTGATGTATTATTGATGGATGAACCTACAAACTTTTTAGATGTGGCACATATAGAATGGCTTAGTAAATATTTAAAGGAATTTAAAAAAGCTTTTGTAGTAATAAGCCATGATGAAGGATTTCTAAGAAATATTGGTATGGTTGTTTATGATTTATCAAATAAAGAAATGACTAGATATAATATGGATTATGATCATTTTCTAGTTGAAAAGGAAATTAGAAAAGAACAATATCAAAAGAATTATAATTCTCAACAAGCATTTATTAAGAAAACAGAACAATTCATTCAAAAGAATATTGTTAGAGCTACTACTACTAAGCAGGCTCAATCAAGAAGAAAGATGCTTGAAAAAATTAAAGTGCTTGAGAAACCTAAAAATCATGAGCCTATGCATTTAACATTCCCCTTTTCAAAGGGACTAGGACAAGAGGTATTAAAACTTGAAGGTTTATCAGTTGGATATGGCGATAAAGTTGTATTAGAAGATTTGAATTTTTTAATGAAGCATAATCAAAAAATTGCGATATTAGGTCATAATGGAGTAGGGAAATCTACTATTTTAAAAACGATTATGGGATTATTGCCCAAAATAGAAGGAGAATATTTATGGAATCCTTCTGCTGATTTGAATTATTTTGCGCAAGAGGAGTCTTATGAAGCTAATGAGACACCAATAAGCTATTTAAGATATTATTATCATATGAAAACTGATGGTGAGCTTAGAAGCGTCTTGGCTAGTGCAGGTATTAAAGGTGATTTAGCTATAAAGCCTATGAATAGCTTGTCTGGCGGACAACAAACTAAGGTTAGATTAGCACTTATGACTATGAAAAAGAGTAATGTTTTAATATTTGATGAGCCTACAAATCATTTAGATATCAATTCTAAGGCTGAATTATGGGAATCCATAGATAAATTTCCAGGCAGTGTAATATTAGTTACTCATGAGGATGATTTCTATCAGGGATTAGTAGATATGGAATTGAAATTTGAATAGAACTAAAAGTGTAGTTGAAAGTTTGTATGCAATGATGATTTTTCTTGACATTATATAGTAAAATCATTATAATTGAAATGCTGAGGTGATTTTATGAAGTTTACTTTAGCTAATTTAAGGAAGCTAGGTAGCAATTATTCCTTTGATGAGGAAATGGATTTAAGTAAAGAGCTAGATGGATTTGAGGATATTAAATCATCTTCTTTATGTAAGGTTCATACAACTATTAAGGAAAGAGGAGAAGAAACCTATTTATGTATATTTCATATTGAAATAGATTTGGTTTTAGAGGACTCTGTTACATTAGAAGAAATTCCTTATAATATTATAGTAGATGCTGAAGAATTATTTTCAAATGATGAGGATCTAGATGATGCATTTCCTATTGAAGGAATTACATTAGATACTAAAGAGGCTATATTAACTAATATTTTAATTAATAAGCCTATGGCTACATCTAATACTGATTATGTGTCTGATGAAGAAGATGATTCTCCTAGTGATAATATTAATCCAGCATTTGCAAAACTAAAGGATTTATTATAGGAGGTGTTTTACAGTGGCAGTACCTTTTCGTAGAGTATCAAAAAGTAAGAAGCATATGAGACGTTCTCACTTAGCTTTAAATGTACCTGGTATGATTACTTGTCCTAACTGTGGCGAATTAACTTTAGCTCATAGAGTATGTTCAAACTGCGGTTTCTATAAGGGTAAACAAGTAGTAGTTGTTAAAACTTCTAATACTGAAGAAGAATAATAATTAATAGAAATAGACACCTTGGGTGTCTATTTTCTATTTTTAGTGATTTTTAGATAAATTTGTGGTAGAATTATTATGGTGATGTAAAAAATGGATTATATTCATAAATCGGTTATGCTAGAGGAAGCTATAAAAAATTTAAACATTAAACCAAATGGAATATATGTTGATGCTACAACAGGTGGTGGGGGACATTCAAGTCATATTTTAGCTAAGCTAACTACTGGACATTTATATTGTTTTGATCAGGATGAATATGCTTATCAAAGGAGTAAAGAGGTATTAGATAAGATTAGCAATAATTATACTTTTATTAAAGCTAATTTTGTCAATATAAAAGAAGAATTAAACAAACTTGGTATTGCTCATATTGATGGAATTTTATATGATCTAGGAGTATCCTCATTTCAATTTGATATACCTGAAAGGGGATTTTCATATAATTATGATGCTCCTTTGGATATGAGAATGAATCAAAAACAAGAGTTATCCGCCAAAGTTATAGTTAACACCTTTTCATTTGAAGAACTTGTTAGAATTTTCTACCGATATGGAGAAGAACCATTTTCTAAACAAATTGCTAGAGCAATTGAAAAAACTCGTGCTATAAAGCCTATTGAAACTACATTTGAGCTAGTTGATGTTATTAAGAGTGCTCTTCCAGCAAAGGAATTAAGAAAAAAAGGTCATCCTGCAAAACAAGTATTTCAAGCTTTAAGAATAGCAGTTAATGATGAATTAAGAGTTTTTGAGAAATCTATTATTGATGCATTAGAAATGCTTAATAGTGATGGTTATGCTGTTGTTATCACTTTCCATTCATTAGAAGATAGGATCTGTAAAAATGTTTTTAGGGATGTTTCAACAATAAATATCCCCAATGGAGTTCCTATGATTATTAAAGAGGAGGCTCCTTTTGAATTAATTACAAGAAAACCTATTGTGGCTAGTGAAATGGAATTGAGTGAAAATAATAGAGCGCATAGTGCCAAAATGCGCGTAATTAGAAAAAGATAAAGGGGGAAAAAAGATGGCAAAAAAATCAAGTTCAAGCACTTATAATAGAGTGGCAGGAGTATTAGCATTAATTTCAATATTTGTTACAGGAATTTGTTACCTAGTCAATTTAATATTGAAATTAGCTGGTGGTTCTTTAAATCTTGGAATTTTAATGGTTATTGCTAATGTTTTCATGATTATTGCGGCTGTAATGATTTCTTGGAAGGCATTAAAAAATTCAAATTTACCAGCTAAGACTTTTTGGGTTGTATTATATTGGGTTCTTGTTATCTTAGCATTAGTTGGTCAATATTCTTTATTATAAAATAAAAACACTAGATTTTTACCTGTAGTAAATTTCTAGTGTTTTTTTTACTATTTAATTAATAATCTAAGTTCTTTGTTTAATGCATCTAATACATAAGGAATATCTGGCTTTATTTCACCTTTAATGATTTTTGTTGCAACATAGGTCTCAATATATTTTTGAATAAACCTTTTTACTGGTCGTGCACCATATTCTGGATCATATGCCTCATCAAGAATATATTTCTTTAAACTATCAGTAAAAGTAATATTGATTCCTTGAGCTATTAATCTTTCATCAAGATTACGTAATAGCTTAGTAACAATTTTTAATTGAACATCCTTATTTAATGGATGGAAGTAGATGATTTCATCAATACGATTTAAAAATTCTGGTTTGAAGGAATTTTTTAATAATGCATCTACTTTATTATATGATTCTTTTGTATTTTCAAGTAGATATTCGCTACCTAAATTAGATGTCATTATTATAATTGTATTTTTAAAATCTACAGTTCTTCCTTGTGAATCTGATAATCGACCATCATCTAATATTTGAAGAAGAATATTAAATACATCATGATGAGCTTTTTCAATTTCATCAAATAGTATAATTGAATAAGGATTTCTACGAACCTTTTCAGTTAATTGACCACCTTCATCATATCCAACATATCCTGGAGGCGCACCAATTAGCTTTGCCACACTATGGGCTTCCATATATTCACTCATATCAATTCTAACAATATGCGATTCACTATCAAATAATGCATCTGCTAGGGCTTTTGCGAGTTCGGTTTTACCAACTCCTGTAGGACCTAAGAATAAGAAAGAACCAATTGGTTTGTTCTCATCCTTGATTCCAGCTCGTTGTCTAATTATGGCATCACTGATAAGCTCAACTGCTTCATCCTGACCAATAACTCTATTTTTTAAAGTGTCTGCAAGATGAAGTATTTTTTCTTTTTCACCTTGCATTAGCTTTGAAATAGGAATATTAGTCCATTTAGAAACTACTTCAGCTACATCCTCTTCACTAACTGATTCAGATAGAAGATGATCATCCTTTGATTTTTCTTGATACTCCTTGATTTTCTTTTCTAATTCTGGAATTTTAGAATATTGAAGCTCTGAGGCTTTTTTATAGTCTCCTTCATTGAAGGCTTTTTCAAGATTAAATTTATTATCCTCGAGTTTTTTCTTAAGTTCCTTATAATCTTGAATTTCATTTTTTTCCTTATTCCATTTTTCAGTTAAAATCTTTTGTTTAGATAATAATTCATTAAGCTCACCCTCAATTGATTCTAATCTTTTAGAAGAAGTAGGATCTGATTCTTTTTTTAATGCCATTTGTTCAATCTTAAGTTGAGTGATTCTACGGTCTAAATCATCAAGCTCAGCAGGTTTAGAATCAATTTCCATACGACAAGAAGCACAAGCCTCATCAATTAAATCTATAGCCTTATCTGGTAAGAAACGATCAGTGATATATCTATTTGATAGGGTTGCAGCAGCAACAATTGCATTATCTTGAATTGTGACTCCATGATGAAGCTCAAATCGTTCCTTAATACCTCTTAATATTGAAATGGTATCCTCTACAGTTGGTTCTGAAACTAAAACCTTTTGGAAACGACGCTCTAATGCTGAATCCTTTTCAATGAATTCACGATATTCCTTTAATGTAGTAGCACCAATACAATGAAGTTCTCCTCTTGCTAGCATTGGTTTCAATAAATTACCAGCATCCATTGCACCATCTGCTTTACCGGCACCTACTATTAGATGGATTTCATCAATAAACATGATAATATTTCCATCTGATTCTTTTATTTTATTTAATACAGCCTTTAATCTTTCCTCGAATTCACCACGATATTTAGCACCAGCAACTAATGCTCCCATATCTAGTTCGAAGATTGTTTTGTTTTTAAGCGATGTTGGAACATCGTTAGCTACAATACGTCTTGCTAGTCCTTCGATGATGGCTGTTTTACCAACACCTGGTTCACCAATTAGTACAGGGTTATTTTTTGTTTTACGAGATAATATTTTTATAATACGACGGATTTCTTCATCTCTACCAATTACTGGATCAATTTTTCCTTCTTTGGCAAGGCTAACAACATCTCGACCGTATTTTTCTAATACATTCTCATTTGCTTGATTATCCTGCATCATAAATATCTCCACCTTTCATAGTCTCTTATTGACTACAACTATATTATATCACTAAAATTGGCACTGTCAATATAAGAGTGCTAATTTTTTAAAAAAATCATTTTCATAGTTCTTACATTAAAAATATGATGTATAATTAAAGTAACAAACGGATACAATAAAAATAATTGAATATGGAGGTAAAATATGAGAAAAATTCGTGTTGTCCAATATGGTTGTGGTAAGATGAGTAAATATATTTTACGCTACTTACACGAAAATGGTGCTGAAATTGTTGGCGCTATTGACCTAAATCCAAATGTAGTAGGCTTGGATGTAGGTGATTATGCTAATTTAGGAGTAAAAACTGGTGTTATTATTTCTAATGATGCAGATAAGGTGTTAGATGAATGTGATGCTGATGTGGCTGTTGTTACATTATTTAGCTTCATTTCTGACATTTATTCTTGTTGTGAAAAATGTTTAACTCGCGGTATTAATGTAATTACTACTTGTGAAGAGGCTATTTATCCTTGGACTACTGCAAGTGCTTTAACTAATAAGCTTGATAGAATCGCTAAGGAAAATGGTTGTACAATTACTGGTTCAGGTATGCAAGATATTTTCTGGATCAATATGGTTGGTATGGTTTGTGGAGGAGTTCACAAGATTACTAAGATTAAGGGTGCATATAGCTATAACGTAGATGAATATGGATTAGCTCTTGCTAAAGCACATGGCTGTGGTTTAACTCCTGAAGAATTTGAGAAAGAACTTGCTCATCCAGAAGAGGTTGTACCTTCTTATGCATGGAATGCAAGTGAAGCTATTGCTTCTAAATTAGGTTTAACCATTAAATCTATTTCACAAAAGAATGTTCCATATATTATTGATCATGATTTATATAGCCATACTTTAGGTGAAACAATCCCTGCTGGTCGTTGTATTGGTATGTCTGCAGTTGTAACTATTGAAACATATCAAGGAATTATCATTGAAGAAGAAACAATTGGTAAGGTATATGGTCCTGATGATGGAGATATGTGCGATTGGGAAATCTTTGGTGAGCCTTACACTAAATTTAGTGTTGTTAAGCCTGCAACAGTTGAACATACTTGTGCTACAATTGTAAATAGAATTCCAAGTCTATTACGCTCAGAGCCTGGATATGTAACTTCTGAGCATTTAGATGAGATTGAATATCTAGCTTATCCAATGACTTATCATGTATAATTAATAATCACTGTCTAGCATTTTGCTAGGCAGTTTTTATTTTTATGAAACCCTCAGCTAGGCTAAAAAGTTTGAAAAAACTTATAGCTATCGTGGAAAATAAAAAACTTTTATATATTTAAAGTATAGTCTGCCAACTTCATAATAATTAATAACAAGGAGTGATATCAAATGAATGATACCGTTAATAGTTTAGCACCTACAAGCTAAAATTGTAAGTGTCATATTACATATGACTAAAAATATAGAAGACAAGTTTTCTATAAAATTTAGAATTGAAAATAGGACAAATATTGAGAAAACTTTGTAATTTCAAAGGAGTCTAAATAATTGAAGTAGAAGTTTGTCCTGATTACATTCATATGTTGGAAATACCACCTAAGGTATTAGTTTAAGGAAAGATTGCAATGTCTATTCGAAATTAAATAGAAAAAAGATTCACACAATTGAATTTTGATTTTAAGAGACCTATACCCTGGTAGCAGGTAAAAGATACAAGCGGTGGACTCAAAATGCACTTTGATAATTTCTGCTGGAAAGAGGGATATGACAGAAAAGAAAAAACAGCAGTTTGACTTGTGGATAATTATTCTATTTTTTCAAAAATTCACTTACGAAGAAAAAAAATAAATGCTAAAATATTTATTAGGATAGGTGATTATATAATGGATAATGATAAATTAATATATATTATAAATAGAATAAAAGAAATTTATCTTAATACAAATATTATACATGTTTCTATAAATCAAAAAAGAAAGAATATTAATTCTGTTGAAGCTAAAATTACAGGAATATATAATAATTTCATTACTGTAACTAGTTTTGTAAATAATTATGAAGAAAGCTTTACAATTACATATATTGACTTAATGATTGGGAAAATATGTATTGATGAATTATAAAAATATTATAGAAATATTATAGAAATATTATAGAAATAAATTATTTTCTATGATATAATTTTGATAACGAAATCGATAAATTATTATGAAATGTCGATAAAGATTAATAGGAGGATAAATATATATGAAAAAATGGGTTTGCACAGTATGTGGTTATGTACATGAAGGCGAGGAAGCACCTGAAAAATGTCCTGTATGTAAACAGCCAAAAGAAAAATTTAAGTTAGTAGAAGAACCAAAGAATCCTTATTCAGGTACTCAAACTGAAAAGAATCTAGAGGCTGCTTTTGCTGGTGAGTCTCAAGCAAGAAATAAGTACACTTATTTTGCTAGTGTCGCTAAAAAGGAAGGCTATGAGCAAATTGCTGCTTTGTTCTTAAAAACTGCAGATAATGAAAAAGAACATGCAAAAATGTGGTTTAAAGAATTAAAAGGAATTGGTAATACAGCTCAAAATTTAGCTCATGCAGCAGATGGTGAAAACTATGAATGGACTGATATGTATGAGGGCTTTGCTAAAACTGCAGATGAAGAAGGTTTCCATGAGCTTGCTGAAAAGTTTAGATTAGTTGCAAAAATAGAAAAGCATCATGAGGAAAGATATCGTGCTTTACTTCATAATGTAGAAATGAAGGAAGTATTTGAAAAAAGTGAAGTAAAGGTTTGGGAATGCCGTAAT
>JBGVLG010000164.1:0-4601 GCA_045124155.1 Anaeroplasma sp. | reverse complement strand
CAAATATCGAAAATGAAATGCAAATTTCACTTGATGAAAATAATAATTTAGTAATCAAATATTTAGATGATGGTGAACTTGTTATTTCAAAAGATAGCGAAGATATCCTATTTAATGTCAATTACTTAGGTGAAACTTCATCGTTGAAAGTTAACTCTGAGAAATTAAATTATCAAATTAACCCAGAGACAATTTATACTCCAATTAGAAATATTAAACATGCATCATTTATGCTTGATGCTTATTTAGATATGAAATCATATGCAGGTTATCAAATAACTGGTGAAATAAATTATAAAGGAATAACCTTAAGTATTGATGCAAACTACGATAGCCAAAATAATATTGAAGGAATCATTAGTTTAATAAGTGGTGAAAATAGAAAAGACATAAAAGTTGTAAGAATAGCAAATACCATTTATTTAGAACACGGAAATGTCAAAGTAAAATTAACTGATGGTGAATTAGAAGAAGGATTAAATAAAATCCTTGAACTTGCAAATATTGACCAAAGTCAAAATAAGTTAAATAAAGAAACTATTGTTGAATTTATTAAGGAATTAGATTTATTCGTAGAAAGTATTTCATTAGAAGAAAATAAGGCTATAACAAGTCTAAAGATTAACAATAGTATCTATAGTTTAGGATTAGGATATGTAAATAATGAAATTACATTATCTTGTAACAGTGAATTATTTGACTTAAGCTTTGTTGTTAATGAATACAAAGATTCAGTAGTAACTCCAACAGGTGAATTTATCACTTATGACAATTTAAATGAATTAGTAAATAACATCTTAGAAATTAAAGATGTATTAGCAAGTCAAAATTATAAGATAGGATATAGCTATGAAAATAGTGATGGAACCCAAGTCAAAGGAACATATTCACAAAATGAAAAGCAATATCAAGCAAATCTAAAAGTAACAATTAAGGGTGAAGAGATACCAGTAAATTTTGTTGTAATAGACAAAATGATGTACTTAGATATGGAATATCAAGGAATCATAGTTGCCTTAGAAATGAAACTTGATGATATTAATGGTTTATATTCTGATATCTATGCATTAGTAGAGAAAAACTATGGCGATAAGATTAATACCAAAGTAGAAATTACTCAAGAAAAGGTAATTGAAGTAATTAAACAAATTATCTCAAATGATTATGATCAAAAAGTAAGTGTTGATGTTAATAATGGATTTAATGTAAGTTATGATACCTATATTGGAAATATCAGTAATAAGAAAGTAACTTATCAAGATGGAGTAAATAATTTAACACTTCAAATTATTGAAAATGATGATACCTATGTAGTAAGAAATGATATTTCATATTGTCAAGTTGATGGTCTAGATTCAGCTTATGAATTAATTACTGCATTAAAAGAAATTGCTACTTTCTCAGGTTATCAAATTCAAGGTAGCTTTGAAGTTGATTCAATTTTAGTTAACTTAACTGCCTTATATGATCAAAATGGAAATATTGAATTAGTATTTGATATTAATTATTTAGATCAAGTTCATACTTTAAAAATTGATTATATTAACAATCAAGCATATGTAATGTTTGGTAATGTTAAAATGAATTTGTCTAAGGACGAATTAAACAAATATATTGATGAAATAATTTCTATGATGAATATTGGAAGTGCCGATTCATCACTTAATGGAAATGTTAATTTAAAAGATAAAATCATTTCATTAATTAAATCATCAAATTTATCATTATCACAAGTCAATATCTCAACAAGTAGTGTTTCATCTTTAATTTCAATTAATAACCAAAATTATTCATTCACAGTAGAATATGTTAATAGCGTATTAACATTTACTTGCTTAGATTTCTACCAAACAACTTTAAATTTAAGTAATTATACGGATGTCATTCCAAATATTATTGTTGATAGTACATTTATTACTGCTGAAACTATTGAATACTTTAGAGAAATTGCTTCGACAATTAATAATGATATTAAGAATAATCACTTAGGTGTTGATTTCTCATTAGTCATTGATGAAAATAATACTCTTAATGGAAATGTTAAATACTTAGGAGTAAATGAAATTTATTCAACAATTTCATTAGTTGGTACTTATCAAGTTGATGTTGAAATTTATAAATTAAATGATTGGATCTATATTGATGTACGTTATGATAACTATCATATGAGTTTAAAATATAGTATGGATGATAATGAATTCTTAATCATCTCATTAGAAAACTCATTTAAACTAATTGATGAAAGATTTAATTTAGGATTATATGATCAAATCTTTAATAGAACAAATACAAATAATCAACAAGCTTCAATTGATTATCAAACAATTATAAATTACATTAAGGATTTCTTAAGTGGTAATTATGAAAATACTATTATCTTTGATAAAATAGATAATAAGTATCAATTAACTTATGATCAATATCAAATTTTAGTGGGTAAAGAGCCATCAATCAGCATTGATTTATCATACAAAGGTTTTCGATTAACATCAGTAGTTAATAGTAATTTTGAATTTAGTAGAACAGTTGATCCAACTAAGTATACTTTAATCGATATTAATCAAGACTTTAGCTTTATTACTAAAAAAGTTCTTGAAATAATGGATTATTCAGGCTATCTAGTATCATTTGACTTTGTTGTTGATACAATGGACATCAATGCAACTTTAAGAATTGATAGTGCAAAAAATATTAATGTCGATTTAATAATTTTAGAAGGTGGATATACTCATTCAATTTATATCACATACATTGGTAATGTTGTTTACTTTGAATATGGTAATATCAAGGCAACATTAACTATTGATGAATTCAAACAATTAATAAAAGATATCGATAGTTTAATTGGTAAAAATAGTCAAGCGACAGTAGTAAGCAATCCTTCTAATGTAGAGAAGAGTTTAGTCATCATTAATAATTTTGTAAAAGCTCTTACTATTGAAAATAACCAATTATTATTAGATTTAGTTTATGATAAAAACTCTTATCATCTATCACTATGTGAAACTGAACTTGGAATTGGATTTAATTCAGAATCTTATAATTTAAATGGTGTTATTCAAGATTATACACAAGTAATAAGTGCTCCAGATGCAAGTACATATTTAACCTATGATGATATCAAAGTAATTCTTGATTATTGTGTTGAAGCAAGAGATTACTTCTATTTAAATCAAGGCTATCTATCTTTAGATGGTGTATTCACTCTAAGTGGAACAAATTACAAGATTCTTGCGGATGCAAAATATGATTATACAGTCAAAGAAAACGCTAAGTTAGAAATTACTATGACTGTTGATATAGAAAAAGCAGATTCAACTTGGAAGCAATTATTTACTGGTACAATTTCTTATCAAAATAACTTTGTCTACTTACATAATGTAATGTATAACGAATTAATTGGATTAAATGTCTATTTTGATAAGACAGATACCTCAAAAGCAATTGACATCATTCTTACCAAATTAGCTCAAGGTCCATTTAATAATGGAGAATATGGTCTAAATCTTGAAGTAATGAAAATGATTAAGAGTATTCTTGAATTAGATCCAAGTGTCATTCTTTCATTTGATGATTCAAATGCATTTGATAAGACTGAAACTGATCCAGTTAAACAAACAATTAGTTTAATTAAAACGATTTTAGGATTTAGATTAAATGAAAGTACAATGCTTGATGTTGTTAATGGAAATGTTGAATTATCTTATCAAGATTATTTCTCAGGAACAATTGGTCATTATACTAACGAAAATTCAAAATCACTTATTCAAGTTAATGGTAACGGAAATATTGATGCTACAAAGTCATATGAAGTGGTTTTTAACTTTAAAGATTATGAAGAATTTACCATTAATACTGAATCTTGTATTTATTTGAAGGATTTAGAAACCTTAGCGAATGGTGCGATGAATACCATAAATGCTCTAAAGTATAATGTTTCAGGAAAACTAAGTCTTAATATTATTGGCCTTGTAAAGATTGGCTTATCAATTGATAGTCTTCTAATTGAACTAGATGAAAATCAAAATCCAAGCGGATTTATTAAAATAACCACGGATACAAATAGTTTAATTACTGAAGGAAAGAGTTTAGGCAATATTTCTAAAACCCAAGGTGGAGTAAGAGGCGACAAGATTGTTTCATATATTCACTTGACTAAAGATGGTGATGTCTATTGCCGAAGAGAATATGATTCTTGGCTAGAGAATGGTAAGAATTGGCTTGGCATAAAACAATATGTGAATGCGCATGTATATGAAACAAAGTATTATGAATCTCAACAAGCTTTTGCTAGTGATTTTATGAATGCATTTATCTGGTTAACTAAGTTTGATAAATCATTCCTTGATAAGTTCTCAAGTGCTTCAATGAAAGCCACTAAGAAGGATAACGCAATTAATTCTTATATTGTAAGTGATGATAAACTATCATATCAATTAGGTCTTAACTTAGGTTGTGTTGCTTCGATATTTGACGATGGATCAACCATTGACTTTAATTTAAAACAAGATGGACAAGAGTATTACTTAGATTCATTAAAGTTAGATGTTTCAATTTATACGGTTCTTACCGCAAATGGAACATTTACATTACATAGTTAT
>JBGVLG010000163.1:0-5434 GCA_045124155.1 Anaeroplasma sp. | reverse complement strand
GTTATATAATATGTTGATTCTACATAATCTGAATACATTTCTTTTACTTCTTCATATAGACTATTACTAATATATTTTTTTATTGATTCGCTTTCTTTAAATTCTTCATATTCCTTTCTCAATTCTGCATTCAACCCTATTAATAAACCATATTGTATATCTGAAAATTGTCCTTCATCATTATTGCCTTTTGATATAATAATTTCATCAATTGTCATTCTATATATTTTATCATTATATTTAAATGTTTCGCCTTCACAATTTATATCTAATTCTAGTTTATAATTTTCATCTTTGTTAGTATTTAATATTGTATTTTCAACTCTTTCATTTAATGTATCACCATAAATTGTTGTACCTATAATTGTTTGCCCTATCATATAATATTCAGGATTACATTTATCTTCATACTTTCCACATCCCACTACTGATATTGCCATTAACCCGCTCATTATTAATCCTGCAACTTTTTTATTCATTTTCATAATTACTACCTCCAATTTTTTTATTTTGTTTTATACTATATAATATGTTTTAATTATTTATTTTGTTACACTTTTAAAAATTATTTTTCATTTGTATATGTACTAGGGACTTATAGACCCTATTGAATTTTAATATAATTTATTTATATAGTTCTTCTTGTATTTGTTGTTCTTCAATTTGTTGTGGTTCTTGATGTTCTACATTATCAGTTGTAATTCCGTCATATATTCCACATACAACTGCATTTCCTATACATACAATTGCGCATCCTATAAATATACCTATAACTAATTTTATAAAATATACAAAATTTTTCATAATACCAACTCCTTTATTATTTATTTGTTTTATATTATCATTATATGCTTTAATTATTTATTTGTTCACTATTTTTAAAATTATTTTTTATAAATTGTTCCTCAAATAATTTTTTAGCTATTTGTAACGCACCTTTTGGTGTGATAAGTATATGATATTGTACTTGTGTTCCTTTAGGTGTATCTACAAACTCATCTATATAAGATAAATATCCGTTATCTAAATATTGTTGCTTAGGTGAAAAATGTCCATAAACCTTACATATATATTTATTCACTTGTAACCATCTGTATAAATTGTTTCTGCCTATTTTAATTCCATTATTATATAATAATTTACTAAAATCTCCAACTCTCATATCGGATACATTACCCTCTAATATTTCTCTTAATTCTTTGAAATCCTTATATTCATCTATTTCATCTTTTAATTGTTTATTTTCTAGTTTTAATTGTTGTCTTTCTTTTTCTTCAACTATCCATTGTTCAGCCCTAGCTATTTTATCTTCAATTTGATATGATGGAACATTTATTTGTTTTAGAGTTTCTTCCATTTTATTAAATGCTTCTATATATTTTAATTTCCATTCTAATGCTTTTTCTCCTGTAAATCCCATAACTAATAGACTAAATCCGTCTCTATTCATCCAATACATTTTATATTCATTTCCCTTATGAATAAATATATCTTTTATAAACATATTTTTAACCGTACAATTTTGAGCGGTTAAATTTTCAATAGCTCTTACTACATTTTTATGTTCTTTATTGAAATTTTTTGCTATCTCTCTACTATTCGCTAATATTTTATCTTCTTTTTTTATTAAATCACACATTACTATCACTCCCTTAAATTTTAGGTTCTTTTAAGAACCCTTATATTAATATTATATATTTTAATTATTTATTTGTTACTATAAATTTACTAATTCATCCATTGTAGATTCAACTGGGTGAATATAAAAAGCCTCAGTAGTTTTAGCTGATTTATGTCCTGCAAAACTTGCTACTTTAGATATTTCAACACCTTTCCCTACTAGCTCACTTAGTTTTGAATGACGCATATCGTGTGCTGGACTATTATATTCTATGTTTAATTCAGCTAGAATATTTTTTAAAAATTTTCTTAAACTTGCTTCTGTTATTTTAGATTTTGAAATAGGACTTATGAAAAAATATTTTTCATTTCCATCTTTGATTTCTATGTTACTTCTTATTTCTAATACTTTATTGATTAAATCTATCATATCGTTGCTAAATGAATTAAATCTAGTTACTTTTCCATGACCTCCTTTACCATGTATATAGAATTTATTTCCATTATCTAAATTAAAATCATTCATTTCAATTGATACAGCTTCAGATATTCTTAATGCGTTTTTATATAATAATTTTATAGCTGTCATATTAACTATATAAACTTGTTTATCTATGTGTCTTTGGAACTTATCTTCTTTTATTTTGTTATCCATATAATCGAATATTCTTTTTATATCTTCATCAGTATATACACTTACTTTATGACTATCATTTTTAATACTTGATATCTCTTTAAATTTATTACTTTCAATCATATCTTCAAATACTAAATAATTTGAAAACGTACTTAGAATATTCTTATGCTTATTTATAGTACCTGGTTTTAAACCTTTAGCTAATTCATCATCTATAAATCTTTTTGCAAATTCTTTATCTTCTAATTGATTCACATTGTCAACTGTTATTTGATACTCATCTACAAAATTTACTATATAATCATTGTACATTTTTATAGTCTTTTCAGCCTTGTTCATTTTCATATTCCATTCCATAAATCCATTTATTATATTTTTCATATTCATCTCTCCTTTTATCTTTTATAATATATGTATATGTAAAAATAGGTGCAAATGTTACACCTATTTAAATTATTTATTTAATAAATTTATTATCCATTCTCTACCTTTATTCGTCCATCTCAACTGTTGCCCATATTCATTTATAATATAGTCTGCATATTCAGGAACCATATCTTCATATTTACTATAAAAATACCAAGTGTTTCCTTTCTTAAATATAATCTCTTTTTCATTCAATATTTTATTTAGTTTAGAAGCACTCATTCCTAAGTCTTTTGCCACATCAGTAGTTTTGTATAGATTATCGCTATTGTAAATAGTTATATATTTTTCTGCTTTAGGTTCAAGCTCTTCTATCTCATTTTCTAATGGTCTAACTTTTTCTTCTATAATTCTATCTTCAATTAGTTTATCACGTTGACCTATTGCTATAGCTAATTTCACATCATCACCATTACGACTAGCGTTAACTATATCGTTTAGATTAAATATTAATGGGTCTATTACAGGAGTATTATCAAATAACTCCTTAACTATCTCACTTCTTAATTGTTCAGCTACTTTACTTTCAGTTAACATCATTCCTATTACTACTACTGCTTTAATTGGGTATAATCTTAATCCTCTGTTTGGTATATTTTCTAAAGTTACATTGTGTAACTTTAGGATTTCACTCTTTTTATAAACTTTATATCCATACTTACTTAACTCTTCCTCATTTCTAGTTGCTAATAATTTTATTGTTGTATTCCCAACCCCATAAAATTTTGTTACCATTTCCTCTGTCATATAATCTACTACTTCACCATATTTTCTTAATATGTTCAATAGTTTAGGTTTATTTTCTTCTTTCATAACTAATTCTCTATCTTGCATACTATTTATTAAATCTACCATTTTAAATCACTCCTTAATATTTTAATTAGAGGATTTCTCCCCTTACTTTATAATACGAAAAATAGAAGGAAAAATTTCCTCCTATTTAAATTATTTATTTAATCTCCATATACTACCATAACATCTTGATTTATTCTTCTTCTTGGTTCTTCAACTTCCTCAACTTCTATACTATCAATATGTCTTACATCTTCAAATTCAATTTCAGTTTGCTCTTGGTTATTCATTTGTTCTCTTATCATTTCATTAGTTATTTGTTCTTCTTGTTTTTTTATATTTCTTAATTCTTTAGCAATTGAATCTTTAAATAATTTATAATCTCTTATATCAAATGCATTTGATTTCTTAAATGTTATTTTTTTTATAGTATCTATATCTCTTTTTATTCCGTCTTTACTATTTTCTATCCACATTTTTCTTATTTTATACATACTATTCATATATACCAACTCCTTAATTTGTTTTATAGTTATATATATATGATAAAAGGTGGATAAAGTTTCCACCTTTGTTTAAATTATTTATTTATTTTTAAAATAATTTAACAATTCTTCTCTTGCTAATGTTGTAAATCTATCTTGAGTTCGAGGATTGCCAAATTTATCTTCAACATCTTTTGTAACCATATAGTTATTTCTAATTGCATATGATAACGCCTTTAGAGTTTTACCTATCCAACCTTTATCTCTAAGAATTTCTTTAAATTCATTTTCCTTAATAGCAAATCCTAATGTAGATTCTAATTCTTTTCTTAATTCTCTAAATCCCCACGTAGCTTCTTTGTCTATAAATCTATCATATATTTCAGCTTTAGGTTCAAGCTCTTTTATTTTTTGATTCTTATTTTCAATTGTCTTTTGAGCAATCAATAATGCTTTCGCCATTATTTCTTCATCTGTTTCATTTTCATTTGCTAATATATATCCGCCATTAGCACGTATAGAAGGTAATACTTCATGCGTAATCCACTTTCTAAATGCTTTTGCACTAGGTAATGGTGCATCTAAAACTAAATCATATAATCCAAATTCATTGATTAATATTTCACCTTTTCTACCTGCATCTTTTATTCCGAATAAGTCTGCCATAGACTTATTCAATTTTTTAGTATCTTCTTCAGATACATATTGTTTTATATATTTCGTATAACTATTTCCTTCTAAATTATATTGTAATCTTTCTACAACATCTCTAGCAACAAACCAAGGTTCATTGTCTATTAATCCAACTCTTATCTCTCCAAATAAATCATTATTAAACACTTGCAACTCCATATTTAATCACTCCTATGAATATTATTTGAGGCCATTAGATAGCCTCTTAAACTATTATACTATTTAAATTATTCAACTGTTCCATATACTTATATATTTAAAATTCAAATTCAATTTTTAACCGAGAGTTTTACCCTCCAAATAAATGGAGGGATACTATATTGAGATTAAATTTTGATTGATATAGAAATGTTTTAGACGTCTTAATTCAGAAATGTTTTTAGATTTTTTATTGACAAATTATGATATGATATTATATTATATTAATCGTAAATAACTTTAAGTAATCAATTGTACGCCAATACAAATTGATAATCCTTATTCATACGCCAATATGAATTAGGAAATTAACTGAATAAGAGAAATCCAATTGTTAAAAGCCCTTATCCTATATATAAGAATATCACGTATAGGATTATTTTGCAATACCATATTTAATATTTTTTTATAATATTAATTATTATATTATATATAATATATATGTATATGGATACAATTGGTAATCCAAATGCAGTAATGGATTTAAAATATAACTAGGTGAGTTGAGCCGATGCTATAAAATCAACAATCACAAGGAGGAATATTACTCTAATTACACCGTTTGTACTTGTGATGCTAGGTG
>JBGVLG010000162.1:0-16425 GCA_045124155.1 Anaeroplasma sp. | reverse complement strand
AATAAATTAAAAATGATTAATATTAATGAATAATAATATAAATGAGGAAATAATAAAGTTATTATATTAAATATTATTCCACCTAAATAAATTATTATTTCAGGTATTATTGCTAAATTCATTTTAGTATCTATTGTACCTCCTAAAATAGATAATCTAAAATAATTAATTTTAATATTAAATAAACTCATAAAAAAGAGATGACCCATTTCATGAAAAATTAAGGTAATAATAAGTTTTATATAAATATCTTGTTTAGGTGAAAAAATAATAAATAATGATGATAATAAGAAAAGAGGTAATGCTTTAAAGTATTTCTTTAGATTCTTCATAATAACCTATTATTGATTCAATTTTTTCACCTTTAATTATTATTTTATCTCCATATCCTAAAGGATAATATGTATCATAGTATTGATATAAATTATAATATGGAGTTAATCCTTCTATTTCATAAATTGAATTTACAGTTTCTATTTTTAAATAATTCTTCTTTTTTTTAGAGATAATACCACTAATAGGAAAATAAAAATCACCACTATTTTCTATATATAAAATTGAATTATTTAGATTATATTTAATTACAGGAATACTATTAATAGAAACTGTTTTTTCATCATCATATAATTTTGGATTAATATATGAATTTATAAAAGAAATATTAATTTCCTTTGTTAAGATACCTTCATAGTTTACTATTTTCATTACAAATAATAAAAGTATTATTATAAATATTATAAATATCTTTTTCAAAATATCACCTAATAAAATTTATGAATTAGATGGATAAATAATTCTATTTTGTATAATAGAATAAAATTTATTATTAGAAATAATTATATGATCTAATAAATAAATATTAAGCTTTTTTGATACTAAAGAAAGCTCATTAGTAATGTTAATATCCTCTAAAGAAGGTTTAGGGTCTCCTGTAGGATGATTGTGTACTAAAAAGAAGGCATATGCTTTATATTCTAATGCCTCTTTGATTATAGACTGAATTGGAAAATTTACCCTAGCTGCTTCCATTGATGAATATTCATGTTTATGTATAGGAACACATTTAACATTTACATAAATTACAGTTAGCTTTTCATAATCTAAAAATAAATAATCTGAGTATACATAATTATAAATATCTATAGGATCTTTTAAGGGATTATTTAAATATTCTTTTTTTGATATTCTTCTTGCAATTTCAAATAAAGCTAAAAGCTTTGTAGCTTTTGCTTCTTTAATTCCTTTTATTTTTGATAAATCATTATAACTCATATTAAATAGATGAGCAAAGCCATAATCCTTAATTAGCCTTTTTGATAAAGAAAAAACATTTTCTTCTTTACTACCATAGCCTAATAATATCGCAAGAAGCTCATCATCACTTAGGGTATTAGAGCCATTTTTTATTAGTTTTTCTCTTGGAAGCATAAATATAACGAGTATAATACTCGATTTCCTCTCTTTCTTTTTAGATTTATTTAATATAATTATATTTATTTTTTTCATAATAAAAAGTATCTTTTTTTTCATTTGAGAAAACTAAACTAAATAAAGAAAATGAGAGGGTGTTTAGTCCTCTCATTTAATATATTTATGGATTTATTACATAAAAAATTTATTTATTTAAATCCTCTAAAGTTTTTAATACCTCATTATATTGTATTTCATATTCTTTTTGTTTAGCTATTTCACTATCAAGCTTTTCTTTTGGTGCTTTATTAATGAAATTAGGATTTGATAACATCTTTTTACTTCTTAAAAGTTCTGATTCTAATTTAGCTTTTGTTGTTAAAAGCTTCTTTAATGCCTCTTCTTTATCAACTAAATCATTAGTAGGTACATAAAGCTTTGCCATTGATAATACTATAACAACATAATCTTTAGCTTCTAATTCTTTATCTAAGAATACTAAATTCTTAGGGTTTGTAAATCTTACTAAATAATTAGTAGTTAATTTAATCATATCCTTAGTATGACTATCACGAGCTAAAATTGAAATATCAATTGGCTTTGATGGAGCCTTATTTGCTTTACTACGTTCATTTCTAATTGAAGTAATTATTTCAATCATATCCTCAATTGCCTCTACTGCTTCTTTATCATCAAAATTAGGGTTTATAGTAGGCCATTTAGAAATAGTAATTGATTCTTCTAGATGAGGTAAAGCTTGATAAATTTCTTCTGTAATGAATGGAATAAATGGATGTAAAAGCTTTACAATAGAACGTAATGTATAAACTAACACATTTTTAGTCATTTGTTTATTAGTTTCATCATTAGATTGTAAATCAACCTTAGAAATTTCTACATACCAGCTTGCAAAATCATTCCATACAAAATTATATAAGGTTTTTGCAGCTTCTCCAAATTCATATTTATCCATATTATAATCAACATTTTTAATTGTATCATTTAATTTTGATAAAATATATTTTGAAGCTAAATTCAATTTATCTGGTTCAATTGTAGTTTCTTGATAATCATCATTTAAATTCATAAGAACATATCTAGAAATATTCCATATTTTATTTAAATAATTCCAGCTAGATTCTATTTTTGTTTCATCAAAACGTAAATCTAATCCAGGAGCTGAATTAGTAGTTAAGAAATATCTTAATGAATCTGTTCCATATTTAGCTATAACATCAAATGGATCAACTCCATTTCCTAAGGATTTAGACATTTTTCTTCCTTCCTTATCACGAATCAATCCATGAATAAGAATATCTTTAAATGGAGCTTTACCTGTAAATTCGATACCTTGGAATAGCATTCTTGCAACCCAGAAGAAAATTATATCATAACCAGTTACTAAGACATTTGTAGGATAATATCTTTTTAATAAATCAGTATTTTCTGGCCAACCAAGTGTTGAAAATGGCCATAAAGCACTAGAAAACCAGGTATCAAGTACATCTTCATCCTGAACCCAACCCTCACCAGGTGATGTGACTTGTACTTTTACCTCATTATCCTTATACCAAGCAGGGATTCTATGACCCCACCATAATTGACGAGATACACACCAATCCTGAATTGAATCTGGATCTAGCCAGTGATTTAGGGTTTGTTTAAATCTTTGAGGTATAAAACGATATTCATCATTTTCTAATACTTGCTTTGCAAGAATATCCATTTTAACAAACCATTGTTTAGATAAACGAGGTTCTACTACCACTCCAGTACGCTCTGAATGTCCTACTGAATGAACAATTTTTTCTAAATGATCAAAATATCCTAAATCCTTTAAATCATTAATTAATAACTCACGGCATAAGAATCTATCCATTCCTTCGTATTTTCCGGCCATTTGATTCATTGTTCCATCATCATTCATACATAGTGGCATAGGTAAATGATGTCTTAAACCTACTTGGTAGTCATTAGGATCATGAGCTGGGGTACATTTAACACAACCAGTACCAAAATCTTTATCTACATATTCATCAGTAATAACAGGAATTTTTATATCTGTTCCTGGAATATATACCATTTTTCCAACAATATCTTTAAATCTTTCATCATCTGGATGAACCATAATTGCTTGATCAGCAAACATAGTTTCAGGTCGAGTTGTCGCAATTAAAACAGAACCACTTCCATCAACAAATGGATATTTGAAATAATAGAATGCTCCTTCATCATCCTGATGGATTACCTCTATATTTGATAAAGCAGTTTTTGCTTCAGGATCCCAGTTTATAATTCTTTCTCCTTGATATATATAGCCTTTATTATATAAAGTTATAAATACATGATTAACAGCCTTATTTAATCCTTCATCAAGTGTGAATCTTTCTTTAGTATAATCAAGAGATAATCCTAATGCTTTCCATTGAGAACGAATAAATTCGGCATATTCACCCTTCCACTTCCAAGCCTCTTCAAGAAATTTCTCTCTACCAATATCATATCTAGATATTCCCATTTCCTTTAATCTAGCATCTACTTTAGCTTGTGTAGCAATACCTGCATGATCCATTCCTGGAAGCCATAATGCATCATATCCTTGCATTCTTTTTCTTCTAATTATAATATCCTGTAAAGTAGTATCCCAGCTATGACCTAAATGTAATTTACCTGTTACATTTGGAGGTGGAATTACAATTGTAAAGGGCTCCTTTGATAAATCTCCAGCTTCAAAGAAGCCTCCTTTTAACCAGAAATCATATTTATTAGATTCAACTTCTTTAAAATCATATTTTGGTTTTAATTCCTTCATAATAAATCTTCCTTTCATAATCTTCTTTAGTCATTGAATAAAAATCAGCATCAATTAATCTTCCATTATACAAGGTTTTATATTTACATAGTCTACCATCATAATTAAAACCACATTTTTCTATTACTCTTTTAGATTGATAATTATCACTATGATGTCCTACCTCAATAACCTCACATTTAGTTTTAGTAAATAAATAATTAACAACTAAATTGACAGCCTCAACCATTATTCCTTTTCCCCAATATTTTTCATCTAATGAAAAGCCAATAGTTCTTGAATATTTATATTTTCTTAATCCTTCTTCATAAATAGAGAATGTTCCCATAAATTTATTATCAAGAATATTAGCTATAGCATAAACATTTTTATTAAGAATATACCCTGATAATACTCTTCTTGCAATTTCTTCATTAGGAAATGGCTTCCATCCAGCATTTGGGCCTATGTTTTGATTACTTCCAAATTCATAAAATAAATCAAAATCCTTAAATGAAATATCTCTAATTATTACTCTTTCTCCAACTAAGCGCATAAAAAAAGTCCTTTAGAATAAAATTCTAAGGACGAATTATCGCGGTACCACCTTAGTTCCATATATATAAATATATGACCCTCATTAATCTGTAACGTAGATATACGAGTCTAGCTACTAAACTCACTAAACCAGCTCCATGACTACTTTTATAGCTAAGCTTAAATACTTTCACCAACCGTATTCTCTCTAAAAGCTATTACTATATACTCCTTCACTTCAAAGCTTTGAAATTATTTTATTATTATTTTAATTTATTGTCAATATTATTATAATAAATTCTTATTTGTTTCATCAAAATTATATGTAAAAATTCCTGATAAAGGCTCATTATTAATAATACGAGTTAATGCATGTCCAAAAATTTCACCAACAGATAATACTGTAATTTTAGAGATTCTCTTATTTGCTTCAAGTGGTATTGTATTAGTAATTATTAATTCCTTTAAACAAGATTCATTAATTAAATCAACTGCATTATTAGTTAATAAACCATGGGTACAGCAAGCATATACATCACTTGCTCCATTATCCTTTAATGCCTTTGCAGCATGTGTCATAGTTAATCCTGTTTCACACATATCATCTACAATAATACAGGTTTTACCATTTACATCACCAATAATATGCATTACATCAGCCTGATTCATTTCACTATATCTCTTATCAATAATCGCAATAGGAGCATTTAAATGCTTTCCATATTCTCTAGCTCTAGTTGTACCATTATGATCAGGTGATACAATCACTACATTCTCTAATTTTTTCATTTGTAGATAGCTTGCGAAAATTGGAATTGATAATAAATTATCTACTGGACAATTAAAGAAGCCTTGGGTTTGAGTAGAATGAATATCCATATATATTACACGTGATGCTCCACTTTTTTCAAGCATATCAGCTATTAATTTAGAAGTAATAGGCATACGACTTCTAGATTTTTTATCGCTTCTTGAATATCCATAATATGGAATAACAACACTTATTGAATTAGCTGAAGCCCTTTTTAAAGCATCACACATAATTAATAATTCCATTAAGTTATCATTAACAGGTGGACAGGTAGACTGAATAACAAAACAATCAGCCCCACGTACTGTTTCATTAATTTGAACATTAACCTCTCCATCAGCAAATCTCTTCATCTCACAGCTTGAAAGCTCCATATTCATAGCTTTAGCTATTTCTGTTGCTAATTCTAAATTTGATGATAAAGAAAATAACATAACTCTTTGCATAATAAACCTCTCTTTTTATAATAAATTTATTTTTATTGATAAATGAAATTGATAATATATTTTAATTTCATTTAATAATAAATCAAAATCACAATCAGGATAAGTTTCTATATCCTCTTTTTGATAATAATAATATTTCCAATATTTTAAAGTTTCACTTTTATGATTAGTACAATTACTACATAAAGCTCCACCTACTCTAGGAATAAAATCTATTACATCCTTACCTTTACATTTAATACATTCTTTTAATATAGGATTTACTCCAAAAGCATATAATAACTTAATTAAAATAATAGCTAAAATCTTTTTTTCATTCTTATTTTTTAATTCACTAATATATTTACTTACTAAAGGATATATTAAATTATGAGGTGAATCATCAGGAATATTTTTTAATAATGATAATATTATTGATAATGCATTTAATTTTTTTATATCATAAGATAAATCAAATAATGATTCTTTTAAATGATATTCAATTAATGTTGGAAATTCATTATTTGTAATAATAAATGATACTATATTACCAGTAGTAATAAAGCCTAAATCTCCACCCTTTATTTTTTTAGACTTTAAAGCTTTAACACTAATATTACCGATATTAGTATATAAATATACAATCTTAGAGGATTCCTTATAATCTATTGAGGATAATACAATTCCCTCAATTTCATTATTCATCACATATTTTCCTCACTATATCCTAAGTTTCTTAAATCATTAGGTCTATCCTTCCAGTCCTTTTTAACCTTAACCCATAAATCAAGATGAATCTTTCTCATATCTAATAAATGTCTAATATCTAAAATAGCTTTTTCCTTTATAGATTTAATCATATCTCCATTATGACCAATAATAATCTTTTTTTGAGAATCTCTTTCGACATAAATAGTTGCGAAAATATCTAAATAATCTGGATTATCTTCATTGTTTTTCATTAAATCTACAGTAACAGCTATACCATGAGGAACTTCTTCTTTTGTAGCATTTAAGATTTTTTCTCTAATAAGCTCACTTATTAAGAACCTCTCATTATGATCAGATATCATATCATCTGGATAATATTTAGGACCAAAAGGTAATACAGTTTTTATTGAATCAAATAATTTATCAATATTAATATCATTTAATACTGAAATAGGAAATACTCCACAAAATGGATATAAATCAATATATTTAGATATTGTTAAATCAATATCATTAAATCTCTTTAATTGATCTACTTTATTGATAACAAGAAATACAGGTATTTTTGCATTTTTAAGATTTGAAAGAATTATTTCATCTCCCTTTAATACCTCTTTTACAGGAGTAGTCATAAAAATAACCGCATCTACTCCTCTAACAGAATCATAAGAGGCATTAACCATTCTTTCTTGTAATAATGTTTTAGGCTTATGAATACCTGGAGTATCAGTAAATGCGATTTGATATTCATCAGTAGTAACAATACCTAATATCTTATTTCTTGTAGTTTGAGGCTTATCACTCATAATAGCTACTTTTTTACCAACTACTTTATTTAAAAAAGTAGATTTCCCTACATTTGGTCTACCTATTATCGCAACAAAACCAGATTTATATGTATCAAATTGCATTATAAATCCTCCTCATTAAATTGATAAGGTAATAAATCTTTAACAGTATATAAAATATAATCTCTATTTAGATTAGCTAAAATAACTGTAGTATCTAAATTCAATAATTCACACATAACCTGTCTACAAGCACCACATGGTGAGATTGGTCTATCTGATTGTCCAATAACTAAAAAGCATTCTACATCATTTTTATTATATCCTTCACTAATCATTTTAAATAATGCTGTACGCTCAGCACAATTTGATAAGCCATATGATGCATTTTCAATATTACATCCATGAATTACAGTTCCATTTTTTAATAATATAGCAGCACCAACTTTAAAATGAGAATATGGAGAATATGAATATTCTCTTGCTTTAAGTCCCTCATCAATCATTTTATTTATTGTTTCTTTACCAATCATCTTAAAATCCCTGCCCTTGATAATATTTCATCTTGCTTAGAAAACATTATTTTTTCTTCTTCTATAGTTTGATGATCGAATCCACATAAATGTAAATAGCCATGTACTGCTAAAAAAGCTATTTCTCTAGTATTAGAGTGTTCATACTCTAATGCTTGTTCAAAAGCTCTTTTAACACAAATAAATACATCTCCTAATTCATTAATTAAATCATTATTAGGATCATCACAATTAGCAAATGAAATAACATCAGTTACTTTATCAATATTTCTAAATTCTTTATTTAATCTTTTTATTTCTTCTTCTGTAGTAAATATAAGATTAAATTCTTTTTTCAAATTAATATCTTTAAAGATCTTTTTTATTATCTTTTCATATTCTCTTAATTTAAAATCAGTTTGATTAAATATATTAACCTTCATATTATAATTCGCTTTGCTTCATAAATTGAGCAAGCTGTTTTTCCTCTCTTTCCTTAAGACTGCCAAATAATGCCATATTTTCAATCATTAGCTTAACAATCTTTTCTAATGTTGAGGATTGTGAATAATCAGCAACACATACATAATTAATTCTATTATCCGCAACTAATTGACTAACCTTTTCCTTATATCCAGATGGATATAAGGCAATAGCCTTTCCACCCTTTTCTCTTATTAGCTTCATACATGGTATATCAGTTAATCCATCACCAATATAAATCATATTTTTATAATCTATTCTACGTGATGCCATATGTTTATTTAAGCTATTATCATCTCTTACATCTAATATACCCTTAGATATTCTAAAAATAAATTGAGTTTTTTGAGTATAATTAATACTCATCGCAGGCCAAATAGCTTCCTTTGTTTTATCATCATATAAAAAGTTACAGCCATATACTTTTTTAAAATATTTATAAATATCTGTACCTTCAATTATTTCAGTAATACCAGATGAAACAATATAATGCTCAACATTAACATTAATAGATTGTCCATAAGCATTAATTCTATCAAACCAAGTATTAACACCTCTATATAATGTAATGTTTTTACCACATTCATTTAAATATTCTCTAGTAAGCTTAATATTCTTTTCCTTACACTTAATGACCATCATATACATATATGCAAGAATTCTATCCATTTCATGTAAATTTGTTAATATTCCAGTATCTCCCCAAAATTCATCTGGAGTAATACCTAAATTTTTAATAAAATCAAATTCCTGCATATCTGTTGTAGATAATGTTTTATCAAAGTCATATATTAACGCAATAGTTGGCTTAGGCATAATAAATCCCTCCTATTCAGTATAGGATAATACTGAAATTTCTCTATTTATTCTTCTTAATTCTTTAATTGTATAATTTAACATTTCAGTATAAAATTTATTATTTTCTTTATTATTAATAAATTCACTTCTCATATTAACAGCATCACTAACACTAATAGGTTCATTATTATCATTTAATAATTCAATTTGATATTTATCCTTTAATTCATCAATCTTACTACCTGATTTAGCTTCAATATAAGAAACTAAATCATCAATATCAAATACTATACTTTCTAAAGAATCATAATCTCCTAAAGCTTCATAAATAGAATCTATATATGAATAATATTCTTCATTTAGCTCTTCAGTATTATAATCACTATCATCTTTAAATTTAGTATATATTTTATATATAAATTTCCAATAAGGACATCCATCTAATTGGGAAATAAATCCATCAATAATACTTCTTTTTTTCTTAGTTATAATATCTAAAATAGCAGCATATGTTTCATGTCTAATAGAACCATTTCTTTCTTGTGTTTCATATTTACCTAATAAATCATCAAATAAAGAAAATGAATATTGTTTTGCAAGTGCGCCAGTACCATAGCATTCTAAATTACATATTACTTCAATAAAATAATAGTAATAATCATTTTTATTATAATTTTCTATTGTTTTTATATTTAGTGTAGCATTTTCTAAATATAATGTTTTTACTAAAAAAGATGAAATGAATTGACCTTTTGTATATATATTAAATTTTAATATTATATAATCAGAATCACTTTCTAAATAATTACCAATTAAGGTTTTTGATTCACTTGATAATTCAATTGTAATATCTTCTAATGGTTTTCTATTATATAAAGCTATTAATATTTCATCTCTATCAAATAAAATAGGAATATCTAAATCTCTAATACTTAATTCTCCTTTTTCTATTAATTCAAATTGAGAATCAATATATTTACTTTTAGAATTAATATATTCATTAGTTAACGAATCCTTATCACCTAATAAAGCAATAGGTAATACTGTACATTTATTATTAGTTTTAAATTTAGGCTTTTTCATATTACTATGATTTAAAAAATCTTCAATAGATTTTCTAATTGGAGTTCCTAAAAATGCATTAGTACCAATATTTCTAATTGATTTAGGTAAATCAATTGATTCGATTGGAGATGAAATAAAAGCCCAATCCTCAATTGTTTCAACCCCTTCATCTAAATCAACCTTTTTTAGCTTATTACAAGAAGAAAAGGCATATTCTCCTATTACTTTAACAGAACCTGGTATTCTAACAGACACAATATTATTATTTCCAGAAAAAGCATTTTCTTTTATTAAGCATACCTGCTTATCTTCTATTGAAGATGGAATTATTAAATCAATTTCATCTTTAGAAGCTCCAGTTATGACTATCATATTTTCTAAAACTTCATATTCTAGCATAGAAACCTCCTATTAGTACACGTTAATATAATTTTACTATTTTTTTCAATCATTTTCAACAATTTGAATAAAACTTAAGTATTATTATACAAAAAATAGCTTCAATAATTATCTTAATAAAAAAATAAATATTGAAGCTTAATTTTATTAAAACTTTTCTAATACTTCCTTATAGTTTTCTCCTAGTCTATTAATAATTTTTAAAGAACCAAAACCACCAATAGAAAATAATAATCCAAATATAATTTTTCTAATTCCTTCTAAATTATTATTTATTAAATAATCTAAAGTAGATATTTCTAAATTAGAAGAAATATAAAATAAAGAATAGATTACAAATGAAAAAACAATAATAAAATTAGATATTCCTAAAATTATATTATATATTTTACCATTAGGTAATTTAAATAGCTTATATGTTAATGTAAGTAAAATAACAGATAAAGCTAATAATACAGTTATATAGTTATTTGTAAATATCATAAATAATAATGCTGGTATAATTCCAATAATGCTTGCTGATACACCTAATAATGTTAATAATATATTTTTTATATTTATTTTATTATTTTCTTTTACTATTTCTTCTATATTATTTTTATATTCTTTTAAGCAATTATCATGAATAGGTAATGATATATCTATAAATGATTTATATTCTGCTTTATTATTACAAATTGGACATAATTTCATTGGTGTATATCCATCTTCTTTCAACTTAGAAACTGCATTATTAATTTCTTCTTTTATTTTATTTATTACTTCTAAATTATTCTTTTTTCCATCTTCTAAGGTTACTATTAATATATTCTTTTTATTATTAAATTTACCTATGCTACAAACATTACCAAAAACACTATTTTCTATTCTTTTTATTTCATTTTTAGTTACTTCTTCATTAACTGGAATATAAAATGCAGGTATTTTATATAATAAATAATTCCAATATTTTAAATATACTCTAAATCCATTTATATCTAATATATAACTATTATTATCTTTTTTAAATCCTAAGGATTCACTATATTCTTCAATTTTCATCTAAATTCCTCCAAATATATATTTATTATAGATAAATATAGAATATTTTTCAATATATTATCTTAATAATAGTTATTATTAGATAATTACTATTTTAATGTATATTTTATTTAAAATAGTGGTATAATTATCAAAAAGTGGTGATGAATTTGAAAAATAAATTAAAATGTATAATAATTATATTAATATTCATTATATCATTATCAAGCTGTAGTATTTCAAATCTATTTCAAACAAATGGAGAATATGTATCATTTGATACTATAAATTCATTAGAAGAGACTGCAAAACTTGGACATGTTAGAGTTACATTAGTAAAAAATATCCCTTTTGGAGGAGATATAACTATGGGTAGTGGTACTATTATTTCAGAAGATGATGATTCATATTATATATTAACTAATAATCATGTCATTTATTATGATGGAAATAGTATTGGTTTAGAATATAAAGTGACAGATGCATATATGAATACATATTATGCAACATTATTAAAAAAATCAGCTGAATATGATTTAGCTCTTCTTCAAATAAAAAAAGGTAATCAAAAGCTATATGTATTTGAATATGAAGATAATGTTAATATTAATGATACTTGTATAGCTATAGGAGATCCTAAAGGTCAAATTAGTGTATGTACAATAGGTAAAATTAAAAATTATTCTTTATTTAATCCTATAGAAGATGAAGAATTATTAGTTAAATCAAATGTATGCTTTGAAGTATATACTCATACTGCAAAAATAAATAATGGCTCTTCTGGTGGAGCCTTATTAAATGAAAAGCTTAAGCTTATAGGTATAAATTTTGCATCTGCAATTAATAAAGAAACTCAAGAATTTATTAAAGGTTATGCAATACCTATAAATAAAGCATTAGAATTTATTAATGAATAAGTTGATTAATTCAACTTATTTTTTTATATTAATGAAAATAAAAAGTATATTAAATAGCCTAATCCAAATATCATTCCAATTAATAATATTATTGTAGAAATAAAAATAGCTATTATTGGGGCTTTTGGAATTTTATCGTCGTACATAGAAAACACCTCAATCCTATTTTATGTAGAATTAAGGTGTAATATACAATAAATTATATTCATTAAAATTATTATTAGTATAATCCTTTTTATATAAATACATAGTAATTAATAATATTAATGTATAGTGAATGTTAAAATAAGTAACATCAAATAATCCATATGCTCCTGGTATTAAATAAAATACTATCATTAATATTCCATGTTTTTTATCATCAATTACATAATAATATTTATCTACTAAATGAAATATAAATGATAATAATAGTATTACTCCTCCCATCCATAGCATTTGTAGGAAGGTTGAATGAGCAAATAAGAAATAGTTTCCTCCTTCTATATTCCATAATGAATTTGATACTATTCCAATACCAAATAGAGGATTTACAGTATAATGATTAGCTATAAAGGTATATATTGGTAATCTTCCATTGAGTTCTGATACTTTATTATTTAATAGGGAATCAAAAAAATTATTTACAATATTTGGAGAAATAATTACAAATATTAACATGTATGCAAGCATAATTGAAAAACTTACTGTATGATTAATAATAATCTTTTTAGAATGATTATTATATAATAAATATATAAAATATAATGATATTAATGGTAATGTAATAACAATAGCACCTCTAGATAATGTACTAAATAATGCTAAAAGATTTACATAAAATATTATTGAAAAATATTTACTTTTATTTTTTATTGAAAAATAAAGAATAAATGGTAATGTCATTTGAAGTATTATTGCCACTGTATTAGGGCTTCCAATGCCTAAACGTAGATTTTTTCCTATGAAAAAGTCAGATAATTCACCATTAAAGTTTAACATTGAAAACATTATTTCATACATTATTAGTATTACTATATTTGAAAAATAATAGGTTAAATCTTCTAAATTTGATTTATTTGAGGATGAAAAATAATTAAGTAATATTATTGCCATTAATATTAAAAATCCAACTAAAAATGGCATATACCAATAATATACTACTGGATAATCAGGACTATATTGTTTTACACCAAGTCCTGCAAGAGTAACTCCTAATCCAAATATAGCAGTTGTTTTAGTGTAATGATGGGTTTTATAATCTGGTTTAAATCTTATTAGGTTTATTAATAGGCCTAATGCTGTAAATATAAATACATTTATTAATAAAAACATATTATTATAATCAGTAAATCCCATTTCATCTATTAAAAATACATTTATAAAGATTGATATTCCATAAAATGTATTTTCAAATAATGATAATTCTAATAAAATTAGTATTCCATAAATAAACATTCCTATTTTATATGTTAATAATAAAGAATCTGGTGAATATTTTTTGGTTAGAAAATAGATTGTGAATAGTGATATTGATATTAATAATAAGAATATTGTATGAATTTTTATATTATATTTTTTTATCATATTATTTATCATAACATCACTATCCTTTCTTTTTTTATTATTTTTTATAAAATTATTATATATAATAATCATTATTTTATGACATAATTATTGTTTATTTTACAAAGCCATTATTTATTATACAACAATATTTATGATAATAAAACATAATTTTTAAAAATATATTGTATTTAATGTATTAAATATATTTTTTTTATTAATTTTATTTAAAATTAAAAAAAATCATAACTCAATTTATGGATTATGATTATTTTATTAATTATAAATCTATTGAATTCTTTTGAGCCTATTCTTCGATAATACAATTATATATATTACCACAGACATCATAAAAATCTTCATATAGATCTAACTCTTTTAATTTATCAATAAATAGTTCTACAAAGTCAAATCTACTTAATATATAGAATAAAGTTTTTCTTATTACTTTATCTTCTATAAATTATTTAACATAATATCTTATTATCTCTTTATGATCAATCTCTTTAAAGTTAGGGAGTTCAATATTACGTTTAAAATATTTTAGATTTAAATTAGCTTTACCATATTTTTTTATTTATTCATTTACATGATCTATATTATATGGCTCTTCTGTAAATGTATTTTCAAATATATCATAATATATATGATCATCATCACTTGTAATGAGAAAGAGAAGCTCCATAGCCCTTATAATATTCTCCTATAGTGTATGCTTAAGAAGTTCTTCATATGATAGAGTTGATAGATATTTAGGGGCTACATCAAATACTGTCATAGCACCACTATTTCCTTCTTTATGTAGACGATATACTGCTCTTGCATAACTTACAAGAACACTTCCTGTAAATTCTGGATTAGAATCTAATTTTAATGAATATTCTATTACATGATTATTTTCTAAATTTAATCCTGTTTTACCACTTCTAATTACAAACCCACCATGTGGTAATTTAGAATGATTTCTTTTTAATTCTTCCATTGATACAAAATGTACAATAGTATCATAATCACTAAAATAATTAGGCATATTTTTAATTTGAGATTCTATTTTATTTAAATCATAACCCTCTTTAGCAACAACAAAGCATTCTCTTAAATGCTTTTGTCTTGTTGTTAAATTAGGGTTATCTCCATTTCTTACACTAGTGATTGCTTCTTCTTTTGGTATTGTATATTGTCTTGCATCTAATACACCATCAATTCTTCTAATTGCATCACTATGTCCCTGGCTTACTCCTTTTCCCCAGAAGGTATAATCATTACCAACTGGTAAAATAGATTCCATTATAGCTCTATTTAATGAAAACATACCAGGATCCCATCCTGTTGATATTAATCCAATATAACCACCTTTTTTAGCTGATTCATCTACATTTTTAAAATGAGTAGGTATATTTGCATGAGTATCAAATGAATCAACTACATTAAAATATTTAGCTAAATATGGTGTTTGTTCTGGTAGATCTGTTCGAGAACCACCACATAATATCATTACATCTATTTTATCTTGATATGATAATATATCATCCATAGATGCAACATAATCTCCTTCTATATCTATTTTTACTGTTTTAGGATCTCTTCTTGTAAATACTTTTACAAGCTCCATATCTTTACTGTTTTTTATTGCTGCTAGTACTCCTTTTCCTAAGTTTCCATAGCCACAAATTCCTATTTTAATCATTTTATTTACCTCACTATTTTTTTATATAATAGCATATTTTTATTTAAATTAGAATATAATTTATAAATAATAAATAAAGAAATGGGTCTTTCGCAAAGTCACACTCTAAAATAATAATAAGCGTGTCATTATCTATTAAAACTGATTTTTGTTATTGATGCTTATAATAAAGCAAATAAAAGAGATAAATAATTGATAAAATCTAAATTTAGTCTTTCTTTTATTCTTTTTGTTTTACATTATCCATTTTTTCATTGCTACTTCAAACCTTTTATTATAATACGGGATGATTATATTAGTGTACATAAATAACAAATTATCAATGCAAATGATAAGCTTAATAAAGTTCTAAAAAGATACTTGATCAGTGAAATAATAATTGAGGGTTACCGTCTTTGATATATCCTCAACACTAAAAACCTCGATTTTATTGACTTTTTTTATTTTGTTAGTCAAAAAATTGAGGTTATTTTTTCTATTTTTTTTAATTTTTTAAAGTTTTTACTTATTTGTACTTTAATAAGAT
>JBGVLG010000161.1:0-2987 GCA_045124155.1 Anaeroplasma sp. | reverse complement strand
TGAGGAAAGATATCGTGCTTTACTTCATAATGTAGAAATGAAGGAAGTATTTGAAAAAAGTGAAGTAAAGGTTTGGGAATGCCGTAATTGTGGTCATATTGTAGTAGGTACAAAAGCTCCTGAGGTTTGTCCTGTATGTAATCATCCTCAATCATATTTTGAGGTTAATGCTGAAAATTATTAGAATACTTGAGGCGAATAATTCGCCTCTTTTTTCAATAAATATGTATTTTCATTTAAAAAATATATATAATATTAAAATAAGGAGGATAAAAAATGACTTTAATTAAAAAGTGTATTGCTGAAGCAATTGGTACATGTGTTCTTGTATTAGTTGCTTGTGGTGTAGCAGTTGTCACTGGTGCATCAACTGTTCCTACTGCACTAGCCTTTGGCTTAGTAATTGTAGCTATGGCATATTCTATTGGAAATATTTCTGGTTGTCATATAAATCCAGCAGTTTCTCTTGCTATGGCAATTACTAAAAAAATAACATGGAAAGAATTTTTATTCTATGTATTAAGCCAGTTTATAGGTGCAACTATAGGTGCCTTATTATTAGGATTATTCTTAAGAGGAAATTTCGCTTCATTAGGTGGAAATGAAATTCAAAATACTCTTCTTCCAGTTGAAGAAGGACTAATTTCAAACTATGGTAATCCAGATTTTGTATCATATATTTGTGCTTTTGGAATTGAAATAGTGTTAACCTTTATTTTTGTTATTTCAATTTTAGGTGTAACAGATAAAAATCATCATGAAGGAAAGCATGCTGGAATAGTAATTGGATTAGTATTAACGCTAGTTCATTTATTAGGATTAGCATTTACTGGTACATCAGTAAATCCTGCTAGATCATTTGGACCAGCTCTACTTCAAGCATTTGCAGGAAATACTACATCATTATCTCAAATTTGGATTTGGATATTAGCCCCATTAGTTGGTGGAGCCCTTGCTGCAGTAGTATATGGCCTATTAACAAAAAAAGATAATTAATATTTTTAAATGGTACTAGAAAAGGATAGTAAGTTGATAGTAAAACGTCAATTATTGGCACTTCCTAGTGCCATTTTTTTGTTGTATAAAAATAAAAAAATTGTTATAATATAGTTGTAAAATTCGATTATAAAAAGATATATTTTGCAAGGAGGTAAATTATGAGTAAGCATAAATTATCAAATGTTCGAGTTCCAATTGAGGATGACAATCCTTCAATAGAAAGAGATAATTCTTTATGTATTGAATGTGGAATGTGTAAAAATGTATGTCAAAATGATATTAATATTTATGGTAATTATTCATTAGAAAAAACTAATGATATTGCCATATGCGTAAATTGTGGCCAATGTGCAAATGTTTGTCCTACCAGTGCTATTCATGAAAAATATGAATATCAGGATGTAAAAAAAGCTATAAATGATCCGAATAAAATAGTAATTTTTTCAACTTCACCTTCAATTAGAGTAAGCCTTGGCGAAGAGTTTAATCTTCCTTATGGTAGTATTGTTGAAGTAAAAATGGTTTCATTATTAAGAGCACTTGGTGCAGATTATGTATTAGATACTTGTTTTGCTGCTGATTTAACTATAGTTGAGGAGGCAAGTGAGCTTATTGATAGAATCACTAATAATAAACCTTTACCACAATTTACAAGCTGTTGTCCTGCTTGGGTTAAATATAATGAAATGTATCATAAGGAATTACTTCCTAATATTTCAAGTGCTAAAAGTCCAATTTCTATGCAAGGACCTACAATTAAAACTTATTTTGCTAAGAAAAAAGGAATCAATCCTAAAGAAATTGTTAATGTAGCTATTGCTCCTTGTACAGCAAAAAAATTTGAAATTAGAAGAGAAGAATTTAATAGTGCAGGTTCTTATTTAGGAATTCCAGAACTAAGAGATATGGATTATGTTCTTACAACAAGAGAGCTTGCTAAATGGGCTAAAGAGGAAAATATTAATTTTGATAATTTAGAGGAATCAAAATTCGATAGCTTATTAGGTGAAGCAAGTGCAGCTGGTATAATTTTTGGTAATACTGGTGGTGTAATGGAGGCTGCACTAAGAACTGCATATGAATATATAACTAAAGAGCCTGCTCCAAAGGAATTATTAAAGCTTGAACCTGTAAGAGGCTATGAGTCTATTAGAGAGGCTTCATTAACTATTGCTGGACTAGAGGTTAATGTAGCAGTTATTTATGGACTTAAAAATGCTGAAAAATTTATTAAAGAATATATGCCTAAAAAGCAATATCATTTTGTAGAGGTTATGACTTGTCCAGGTGGATGTATTGGTGGTGGTGGACAACCAAAAACAATGGCTTCTAATCTTGATAATCAAAGAAAAGAAAGAATTAATTCATTATATAAATTAGCAGATTCTAATAAACTACAATTAAGCCATTCTAATAAAGAAATAATTGCATTATATAATGAATTCTATAAAGAGCCTTTATCTGATCTTGCAAAAAATATGCTTCATACACATTACATTGATAGAAGCAAAATGCTTGGTGAGGATAATATTGTAGCTAAAGAATCTAAGAATCCTTATTCAGGTACTCAAACTGAAAAGAATCTTGAGACTGCTTTTGCTGGTGAGTCTCAAGCAAGAAATAAGTATACTTATTTTGCTAGTGTCGCTAAAAAGGAAGGCTATGAGCAAATTGCTGCTTTATTCTTAAAAACTGCAGATAATGAAAAAGAACATGCAAAAATGTGGTTTAAGGAATTAGAAGGAATTGGTAATACAGCCCAAAATTTAGCTTATGCAGCAGAAGGTGAAAACTATGAATGGACTGATATGTATGAGGGCTTTGCTAAAACTGCAGATGAAGAAGGCTTCCATGAGCTTGCTGAAAAGTTTAGATTAGTTGCAAAAATAGAAAAGCATCATGAGGAAAGATATCGTGCTTTACTTCATAATGTAGAAATGAAGGAAGTATTTGAAAAAAGTGAAGTAAAGGTTTGGGAATGCCGTAAT
>JBGVLG010000160.1:0-35112 GCA_045124155.1 Anaeroplasma sp. | reverse complement strand
AGAGTATAAAAAATCTTCATATCAAATTATAAAGGAGGCTGCATTAAGTATGGGTGATTATCTAGATAGAAATAACACATTATCAATGGCACTAAGAGAATTACTTAGTGAGCTAGATTATAACACTGATATGCATGAAGCTGAAACTAGAGGTAAAGCTGAAGGTAAAACTGAAAATACTCGTGAATTAGTAATGAAAATATCTAAAAAAGGAAAATCAGCAGAAGAGATTGCAGATTTATTTGATTTAGATATTAATTATGTTCAGGGAATACTAGAAGCTAACAATTAATAATGATAAAGAGGTATAAGCAATAATATTATAATAGGCTTATACCTTTTTAGATTTGAAATAATATTTTTTCAATAGTAATTGCATGTTTTATGTAATAGTTAAAAAAAAATTATTTCTTTACAATTGATATTTTATATTGTAAAATAAAGTAGTATATCAAATATAAGGATTCCAAAGTAAATAATATGATTTATTACAGAGAGTTAGCATTGGTGAAAGCTAATATAATAGTATTATTTTGATCACTGGATGAATAGGTATTAGGAAATGAATACCCGTAGCTCGCGTTAAGAGAAATGAGTGCTATATTTATATATAGAACTAAGGTGGTACCGCGATAATTCGTCCTTAGAATGTTAAATTCTAGGACTTTTTTTATTATAGAAAGGATTGAGTTTATGAAAGATTATAAAGATACTCTATTTATGGGTAAGTCTACATTTGAAATGCGTGGTAATTTAACTAATAAGGAACCATTAATCCAAAAAAAATGGGAGGATATGGATCTTTATAATAAAGTAATTAGAAAGAATGAAGGAAAAAGAGAGTATACATTACATGATGGACCTCCATATGCCAATGGAAATATACATTTAGGTCATGCATTAAATAAAATTCTTAAGGATTTTGTTGTAAGATATAAAAATATGAATGGCTATAAAGCTCAATATATTCCTGGATGGGATACACATGGTCTTCCAATTGAAAATGCTCTTCAAAAGAAGGGAGTATCTCGTAAGAGTATGCCATTACATGAGTTTAGAAGCTTATGTGAAAAATATGCTTATGAGCAAGTTGAAAAACAAAAGGTTGGATTTAAAAGATTAGGAGTATTAGGTGATTTTGAACATCCTTATATTACTTTACAACATGATTTTGAGCGTGATCAAATTTTAGTATTCGCTAAAATGGCTGAAAAGGGTTTAATTTATAAAGGATTAAAACCAGTATATTGGTCACCATCTAGTGAATCTGCACTTGCAGAGGCTGAAATAGAGTATAAGGATATTACTTCAAAGGCAATATATTTTAAATTTCCTCTTGTTAATGGAGAAGACATTTTAGAAAATGCAGAGGTTATGATTTGGACTACTACCCCATGGACATTACCTTGTAATTTAGCTATAGCTGCTGGTCCTTTAGTTGATTATGTAGTATTCGAATCCAATAAGGGTAAATTAATTTGTGCAAGTGATTTATTAGAAGCATTAACTACCAAGCTTTCTTTAACTGATGTTAAGGTTTTAGGATATAAGAAGGGTAGTGAATTATTATCATTAAAATATAAGCATCCATTATATGGAAGAATCCAACCAGTTATTAATGCTGATTATGTTACTACAACAGATGGTACTGGATTTGTACATATCGCTCCAGGATATGGTGAAGAGGACTATCTAGCTGGTAAAGAATATGGCTTAGATATTATGGTTGCTGTAAATGAAAAGGGTTATCAAACTGAAGCAGCTGGTAAATATGCTGGTTTATTCTATGAAGATTCAGAGGATGTAATTATTAAAGATTTAGAGGAATGTGGAAGCTTATTATTATTAGATCCAATTGTTCATAGCTATCCTCATGATTGGAGAACTAAAAAGCCAGTTATCTTTAGAGCTACTCCACAATGGTTTGCATCCATTGACCCAATTAAGGATCAAATACTATCTGAAATTTCTAAAGTTAATTGGAATCCTAAATGGGGTGAAATTAGAATTAGTAATATGATTAAGGATAGACATGATTGGTGTATTTCTCGTCAAAGAGCTTGGGGTGTTCCTATTCCAGTATTCTATGCTGAGGATGGTACTGAGATTTTAGATCAAAAGGTTTTATCTCATGTTGCTGACTTGTTCGGTGAATATGGCTCTAATATTTGGTTTTTACGCGAGGCTAAGGATTTATTACCAGAAGGATATACTCATCCAGGAAGCCCTAATGGTATTTTCCGTAAGGAAAATGATATCATGGATGTATGGTTTGATTCAGGATCAAGCTATATGTTATTAAACAGAAGAGGAATTAATTATCCTGCCGACTTATATTTAGAAGGTAGTGACCAATATCGTGGTTGGTTTAATTCATCAATTATTACTGCAGTAGCTACTACAGGAGTTGCCCCTTATAAAACAGTAGTATCTCATGGATTTACTCTTGATGGACAAGGAAGAAAAATGTCTAAATCATTAGGAAATACTGTAGACCCTAATGATGTATGTAATCAATCAGGTGCTGATATCCTACGTTTATGGGTTGCCTCAGTTGAATATCGTGCTGATATGCCATTATCGAAAGATATTTTAAAACAAGTTTCTGAGTCATATCGTAAGATAAGAAATACTTTAAGATTCTTATTAACTAATACCTCTGATTTTAATCCTGAGGATTCATTAAGCTATGATAAGCTTGAAGAAGTTGATAAATATATGTGGATTAAGCTTCAAAGATTCATTAGTGAAATTAAGAATGATTATGATAATTTTGATTTTGGTGAGGTTTATCGTTTAACAAATTCATATATTACAAATACCTTATCAGCATTTTATTTAGATTTTACAAAGGATATTTTATATATTGAAGATCCAAAGAGTAATGTTAGATTATCAACTCAAACAGTATTCTATCAAATTTTATTAGCTTTATTAAAATTATTATCACCAATTTTACCTCATACAACTTCTGAAGCATATGATACTTTAGCATATAAAGAGGCTGAAGATATTTATTTAACTGATATGCCAAATGCAGATAGTAATTTAGATTTGAAATTAGAAGCTCAATTTGATAAGTTTATGAAGTATCGTGATGTTGTATTAAAGGCATTAGAGGATGCAAGAAGTAATAAGGTAATTGGTAAGAGCTTTAATGCTAAACTAATAATTACACTTGATAAAGAAGCAAATGAAGTATTTGAACCAATTAAGGATACTGCAAAGCAGTTGTTAATTGTTTCTCAATTAGAATTTAAGTATGGAGATAAATTTGATGTATTAGTTACTCCTGCGGAAGGATATACATGCTCAAGATGTTGGATGATTGTTCCTTTTATTAATGAAGATGAATTATGTCCAAGATGCCAAAAAATTCTTAAAAAGTAATCTTTTTTGACAATATTTTAAAAAAATGATACAATTCATATAAAAAGGTGGTGGTGTGATGGACTTTCGTTATTATTTCTTAAAAGAAGGCGATAGAGTCTATGCAAAAACAGATTTAATGACATATTTGAGAGATACTCCGAATATTCAAGCGGAGGAAGCATCTGATGGAAGAGGTAATTACATCTATAAGTACCACCACTCAGTACTAAATTTTGATGCAAAATTTATTATGGCCCAAACTTCTCAAGTTCCAAATCTTGATAGATTAGATCCAAAATTTTTTGATGTAAATTTTTATGTTGAATTTGATGTCACATTATCAAATTATGCTGTAGAAATACTTCTTGATATAATTGAAGAGATTTGCAAAAAATTTAGATTTCTAATTTATGTTTATCCACCAGCTGCAGTTTATTCATTTCGTCGTCCTGATTTAATTAAATATTTTGGTGCAGTAAAAAAAGCATATGCAGATAGATACCCAGAAAAGCTTGCAAGTTATAATAGATTAGATTCCCAAACATTATCTCAAGTATGTAGTTATCTACAAAAGCGCAAAAAACTAGAACTAAATATGAAAGATCAACATGTTGTTGTATCAAACTATATTTTTCTTAAAACTGAAAAATCTAGAACTGCTTATGTTGCAATTGAATGGGATGGAGATTCTGAATTTATTGTTCCACCATCAGTTGAAATAATTAAACTTGATGATGGAAAAGTATCAAGATATATTCCGATGAATGAAGTATATGCTAAAGCAGACAAAATGTTTAGAGCAATTGATGGTTTTGGTGCCATAAAAATCGTTGATACAAAATATACTAAGAAGCTTCATAAAATTTTAACAAAGGAGAACTTCCCTTCTCCTAATACTAGCTTCAGTAGAATTACATTAGAACAAATTTTAGATATATAGAAAGGTATAATGATGGAAAAATCAAAATATATTGATCATACTATATTAAAGGCTACAGCTACAAAAAACGATATTTTAAATTTATGTGCTGAAGCAAATAAATATCATTTTTCATCAGTTTGTGTAAATCCTTGTTATGTAGGTTTTGCGCATGATCTTTTGCTAGGAACAGATGTAGATGTTTGTACTGTCATTGGATTTCCACTTGGTGCAAATGCTACAAGCGTAAAGGCATTTGAAGTCACACAAGCTATTGCTGATGGTGCAGATGAAGTTGATATGGTAATAAACATTGGTGCATTAAAGTCTAAAGATTATGATTATGTTTATAATGATATAAAGGCTTGTGTTAATGCAGCAAATGGAGTACTAGTAAAAGTTATTATTGAAACCTGTTATTTGACCGATGAAGAAAAAATAGAAGCATGTAAGCTTGCAGTCAAAGCTGGCGCAGATTATGTTAAAACCTCAACTGGTTTTGGTACTAACGGAGCTACTGAACATGATGTTAAGCTTATGTATGATGCAGTTGAAGGAAAAGCCAAGGTTAAAGCCTCTGGTGGCATAAGAGATAAAGAGCAATTTGAAAAAATGATTGCAGCTGGAGCTTCAAGAATAGGTTGTTCAGCTGGAGTAAAGATTATGGAGGAAGAAAATGAGTAATATTCCCACACCGCATATATCATGCAAGGATCCTTCTTTAATTGCAGAAACTGTTTTAATGCCAGGAGATCCTCTTCGTGCTAAATATATCGCAGATAATTTTTTAACAGATGTAATTTGTTTTACATCAACTAGAAATATTTTAGGTTTTACAGGCTATTATAAAGGAAAAAGAATTAGTGTTATGGGCTCTGGTATGGGTATGCCTTCAATTGGTATATATTCATATGAATTATTTAGTTTTTATGGAGTAGAAACAATAGTAAGAATTGGTTCTGCAGGAAGCTATGATGCTAATTTTAATGTATATGATACAGTACTTGTTACAGAAGCCTATTCAGAGTCATCTTATGCAAAAATAGCTTTTAATATGAGAGGTCATGTTCAAAAAAGTAACAAAGCCTTAAATAATAAACTAACAAAAATTTCAAATAAACTTAATATTGAATTAAAACCAGCAAGAATTCATTCTAGTGATGTTTTTTATGGTGAAGATAAAGATTTATGGAAAAAAATGCATGATAATAATGGCTGTATGGCTGTTGAAATGGAAAGCTTTGCATTATTTGCAAATGCTAAAGCATTAAATAAAAAAGCTTCTTGCTTGCTAACAATTTCAGATTCATTTATTACTCATGAAGCAACTAGTGCAGAGGAGCGTCAAAATTCATTTCACAATATGATGAAAATAGCTCTTGAGCTTGCAAAATAAGTATTGTTATTAGAAAAATATTATACTATAATTAAAATACAAAAGGAGGTAATCATATGGCAGTAAAAGTAGAAATTAAAGTTGAAACTGCAGCAGCTTCTCAATTATATATAGTTGGTTCTTCAAAATCACTTGGAGCTTGGGATATTAATAATGCAGTTGAAATGAAAAAAGATGAAAAAGGAATTTTTTCAATTACTAAAATGATGGATCCAGGTGAAATTGTTGAATTCAAAGTTTTGAAAGAAAAAACTTGGGATGCAGTTGAAAAAGGAGTTTATGGTCAGGAAATAGCTAACCATATCATATCACCTCAAAAAGGATTAGTAGTAAATCTTGAAGTTGCAAGATTTGCAAAATAAATATTAAAATTGGGATTAGACTTTTCTAATCCTTTTATTTTGTCCAATAATAGAATAAAAAAAGGATATTTTACTAGTTTATCTATATTAATTATTTATATAATTTAAAACTTCTTAAAAAACATTTTAATTTTATAAAAAAATTTATAAATACAAAATAATTTCTATTTAAGAAATTTTTTATTTTTATGATTATTTGATATCATTACCTCGAAAGGAGGAAATGATTGTGTACAACTATTTCATGTTAGTCGGAGTTGTTACAAATGACATTGAGTTATTGGAAGTTGGAGATGGAAAAAAAGTAGTAAACCTTAACCTTGCCGTACAAAGAGACTTCCAAAACGCTGATGGAGGATATAATACTGATTATTTTCGAGTTGCATGCTGGGAATTTGTAGCTGATGTTGCAAAAGAATGTTTAAAAAAAGGTACAAAAGTTGCAATAAAAGGTAGAATGGTTACAAAAAAAATTGAATTACCTGAAAAAACATATTATACAACTGATTTATATGGAGAAAGAATCATTGCTTTTTCTAACAAAAATAATTATGATAAGTTTGATAAAAAAACAGCTGAAACTGAAAACGAAGTTGCTACCTCAATTGATACAGAATAATTAGAATAGACGGGATATTTAGTATTCCGTTTTTTCTTGTTTTTGAACAATAAATAGTATATAATTACAACTAGGTGATAAACATGTATGAGTATTTAAATTTATGTAAAACAATTTTAGAAAAAGGTACAAAAAAAGAAGACAGAACAGGTACAGGTACTATATCTTATTTTGGATATCAAATGCGCTTTAATCTTGAAGAAGGATTTCCTCTATTAACTACAAAAAGGGTTCATCTAAAAAGTATAATTCATGAACTATTATGGTTTATTAGCGGTGATACAAATATAAAATATTTAGTTGATAATGGAGTTCGTATTTGGAATGATTGGCCATTTGCATCATATCAAAAATCAAATGAATACAAAGGAGAAACAATTGAAGAATTCGCAGAAAAAATAAAAGAAAGCGATGAATTTGCAGAAAAATGGGGAAAATTAGGACCAGTATATGGCAAACAATGGAGAAATTTTGGGGGAGTTGATCAATTAGAGGAATTAATTAATCAAATAAAAACCAATCCTACAAGTCGTAGATTGATAATTTCTGCATGGAATCCTCAAGAAATAAATCAGATGGCTTTACCTCCATGTCATTGCTTTATGCAATTTTATGTAAATGATGGAAAACTATCATGCCAATTATATCAAAGAAGTGCAGATGTATTTTTAGGAGTCCCATTTAATATAGCAAGCTATGCTTTATTCACAATGATGATTGCTCAGGTATGCAACTTAAAATATGGATCATTTGTACACACTATAGGTGATGCACATATATATTTAAATCATCTTGAGCAAATTAACACTCAATTATCAAGAGAACCTAGAGAACTTCCAACAATGAAAATAAATCCTAATGTTAAATCAATATATGATTTTAAGTACGAAGATTTTGAATTAGAAAACTATAATCCTCATAAAGGAATAAAAGGGAAGGTGGCTGTCTAATGATTAAAATGATTTGGGCTATGGATGAATCTCATTTAATTGGTGATGGAGATAAAATTCCTTGGCATATTAAAGAAGATTTATTATATTATAAATCTAAAACAAAAGGCCAAACTGTACTTATGGGTGATGTTACCTATTACTCACTAAAAGGATATTATAAAGATAAGCCTTTACCATATGGAAAAATATATGTAGCAACATTAGATAAAACATTAAATCTTCCTGATGCTGAAGCTATTTATGATATTAATAGCTTCTTATCGTCAAATAATTGCGATCTTTGGGTAGTTGGAGGGGCTACAATTTATAAAATATGCCTTCCCTATGCTGATGAATTATATATTTCATTTATTAAAGGAGTGCATAAGGGAGATAGATATTTCCCATCCATAGATTTTTCAAAATACAATTTAGAATGGGAAAATAATACTGACAAAGTAAGATATACATTATTTAAGAAGGTGAAATAATGATTCTAATTCTATTATTAATATTTCTAATCTTAATATCAATGATACCATTCATCTTTATACAATTGTCGGGATGGTTTTGGTTTATATGGGTTCCATTAGGAATACTTTTAGGTTCCTTATTATTTGTTTTTACTATTCTTATTTATCTGTTATTTGCCCAAAATACCAAACCAAAAAACAAATTAAAACATTTATTATTAAGAAATGCCTGTGATATTTGGTTAAAATTTTATCATATAAAGCTTGAAATAATTAATATTGATAATCTACCAAATGAAGATGAAAAATATGTTATTTACGCAAATCATAAATCAAATCTAGATCCGATGATTATCTATTATGGTTTAAATAGGAGAATATCAGCAATAGGTAAAAAAACCTTGTTCAATCACTGGTTTATGAAGCTTTTAGCAAAAACCTTTCATGCAGTTCCTATGGATAGAGATAATGATAGAGAAGCAGTAAAGGCAATGCTAGTAGCAATAAAAGAAGTAAAAGAAGGATTACCTTTAATAATCTTTCCTGAGGGCGGAATCAAATCAAGAGATACTGAAGAGATGGTAAACCTAAGGGCAGGAGCATATAAGCTAGCAACGAAATCTGAGGCAAAAATAGTACCTATTAGTATTATTGGTTCTTCTGAATCATCAAAAGTAAAAAGAAACGTCAGAAAAAATGTTAAGCTTATTATTCACCCTTCAATCTCAAAAGAGGAATATAAAGATTTAAATACCACTGATCTAGGTCATAAGGTTGAATCTATTATAAATAAAGGAATAAATGATGCCAAAGCTTAAATGGTTTATTATTATTTTATTAGGTTTTATATTAATAGCTTTGGGTTCGATTTCAATAATATTTGGTGTATTAGAAACAAATGAGTTATTTATAAAGATAGGATTAATATTAGTAATATTTGCCGTTATTATTTACCTTTTTATAATTTTATTAATAATTATTAATTACTCAAAAAGAAAGTAGGAATAAATATGAAACTACTTATAAATTTTTTAATCTTTTTAATACTGGTAATCTCTTTAATAGTAATTATATTATTATTTTTTCACTCTATTAAAAAGAAAAGAATATTTGATAAAATGAATTTTGATATCAATGAAGCACTTAATCAATTAGTTAATCAAAATAACAATAAATATTCCTATGTAAGATTTACTAATGAACCTTATGATTATATTCTCACTTCTACTAAATATCAATATTATATAAAAATTATTCCAAATTTTAAAAATGAAGATATTTGTATTAATTCTGCATTAAAATGGAATCTTGGAAAATCATTAGCTACTGAAAATAAAAGAGAAGTAAAGATTAATGAGGATTTAATACGTCTTGATCTTAAAAAAGAAAAAAATGGTAAAAAGCCTAGAAAACTTTTTATTATATATCCTGATGCTAAATCACTTATTATGATTGTCAATGAATGTGAATATGAATTTGTTACTTCTGATACTGATGTATATGGAAGTCATATTATTACTTATAATGATTTAAAAAACAATCTATCAAATTCAATAGAATTATAAAATATAGGCTTTGCCTATATTTTCTTTAAAGAGGTAAAATATGTATGATACAAAAACATTAGAACTAAATAAAATCTTAAATTTAGTCTCTAACTATGCAAAAACAAATTATGCAAAGGAAAAAATATTAAACTTATCTTTTCCAAATAATTATGAGGAGATTTGTAATCTTCAAGGTGAAACCTCAAATGCTTTTGATGCAATAGTAAAGCTATCAGATATTCCACTAGGTGGTTTATACGATATTAAAAATAGTATTTTAAGAGCAAAAGCTTATGGAATATTAAATGAAGAGGAACTACTTTCAGTAGTAGGCTTAATTAATTGTGGCACTAATGTTGAAAAATATTTCAAATCATTAGATTTAATTAAGTTTGATTATCCCTATTTAAAACCCTATTTAATAAAATTGCATCAATTTCAAACTCTAAAAACTAATATTACACTTGCGATTTCTATAGATGGCAAAGTATTAGATAATGCTTCAAAAGAGCTTTTTACAATTAGAAGAAGCTTAAATTCACTTGAAAATAGATTAAGAAGTAAATTACAAGAATTACTTCAAACTCGTGCTTCTCAATTAACAGAAAGTCTTATTGTATTAAGAGATGGAAGAATGTGCCTTCCGGTAAAAATTGAATATAAAAATACTTTTAAAGGTGTAATTCATGATATATCAAGTTCTAATACAACTGCTTATATTGAACCAGAGGCAACATTAGAAACTGCAAATCAAATTGTCAATTTTCATGAAAAAGAAAAAAAGGAAATTCAAATAATATTAAAGAATTTATCTTTATTAGTTGCAAGTGAAGCAGATGAATTATTAGAAAATTTAGAAGCACTAACAAGTTTAGATATAATATATGCTAAAGCATTATATGGAAAAGAAAGGGATTATTATCCAGCAAATGTTTTAGATACTCAAGCTTTTTCTATTAAAAAAGCTAAACATCCATTAATTGATTCAAATATATGTGTTCCTATTGATATAGATTTAGGTAATAAATATCAAGTTATAATTATTACAGGACCTAATACTGGAGGAAAAACAGTAGCCTTAAAAACTACAGGCTTACTTCATATGATGGCCTATTTAGGATTAATGGTACCAGCAAGTAAGGATTCTATATTTGCTTATTTTGATTCGATTGTTGCAGATATTGGAGATGAGCAATCTATTGAGCAATCTCTATCAACATTTTCTTCTCATATGAAGAAAATAGTCACAATAATTAATAATGTTAGCATTAAATCATTAGTCTTATTAGATGAACTTGGAAGTGGAACTGATCCTAAAGAAGGTTCATCCATTGCAATAGCAGTAATTAGATATTTAAAAGATAGTGGTGCAAAAGTAATAGCAACAACCCATTATTCCGAATTAAAAACATTTGCTTATAATCATGAAGGAATTATTAATGCTTCAGTAGAATTTAACAATGAAACATTAATGCCAACCTATAAGCTATTAATAGGTGTACCTGGTAGATCAAACGCAATTGAAATTGTCTCACGTTTAGGATTAAATCAAAGAATAATTGAAGAAAGCAAAAGACAATTAGATAGTACTAAAACTGAATCATCACAATTAATTGGAAATTTAGAAGAAGAAATGAACTCTTTAAGACATAAAGAAGGGGAGTTATCTCATAAAATAGAAATGTACGAGGGTATGGTAAATCAATTAAAGCAGGATAAACTTGATTTAGTAAAACGTACTGATAAAATTATTAATGATGCAAAAAAAGAAGCAAAAACAATAATAGCTGAAGCAAAAGAAGAAGCTACAACTTTAATTACTGAAATTAAGAATATGAGTAGTGAATCTTTTAAAGAGCATGAGCTTGCTTCAATTAAGCATAAGGTTTCTAACCTTAATGTAAAGGAATCAGATACAGAGGTATTTGATGAAGAATTACATGAGGGTGATTTTGTTTATGTTAAACCTTATGATAAATATGGAACAATATCTAAAATTAAAAAGAATAGATATACAGTAAATATTGGTCAATTTGCAATGGATTTTGATAAAAAAGAATTGCAGCTTTCTGCAAAGCCAGTTGAAAAGAAAAAAAAGGAAACAAAATTATCAGGCTATAATCCTAAATCTAATTGTCAATTATCTTTAGATTTAAGAGGAAAAAGAGCAGAAGAGGTTTCTTATTTGATGGATCAATATTTAGATCAAGCATTACTAGGAAATTTAACTCAAGTTACAATTATTCATGGTTTTGGTACTGGTGCAGTAAGAAAAGCAGTTCAGGATTATTTAAAAAATTGTAGTTTTGTTAAGAACTATCGCTATGGCCAAGAGGGTGAAGGTTTAAATGGAGTTACCATCGTATATTTAAAATAATATAAAGAGGGATAGCTTGATTATTGAATATAAGGAAAGTTTTGATTTGAATGAATTAGGTATTTATTATTTTTATGCTTCATGGAATAATTCTTGTAATATTTCAAAAGAATTAATAGAAAAATTATCAAATGAAATAAAAAATATAAATATTATTAAAATAAATACAACAAAATATCCTTATTTAAAAAAGAAATATTCAATTAATAGAATACCTAGCTATGCAATAATAAAAAATGGTAGCTTAGTATCAAAAATCGATGGAGGAATAAATAGCTATAGTTTATTAAAATGGGCTAAGCAAATATATTTATTATGAGAAGAGTATTAATATTATCTAATGTAAATAATATAGATAAAAATATTATAGAAAATAGTTATATAATTGGAGTAGATAAGGGAGCATATATTGCAGCTTTAAATAATATTTATATGGATATTGCGATTGGAGATTTTGATTCAATTAACCCTTCAATGCTTGATACTATTAAATTATTTACTAAAAAAATAATAAAATTAAATAGTATTAAAGATAAAACTGATACAGATGAAGCCCTAGATTTATGTGATAATAATGATGAAATTATCATATTAGGTGGTATTCAAGGAAAAAGAATTGAGCATTTTATTGCCAATATAATTCAATTAAAAAATCATCCTAATTTAATAATTATGGATGATAATTCATTAATTGAAACAAAAACAGAAAGCTTTAAGCCAAGATGCAATTATAAATTTATTTCATTTTTCTCTTTGACGGATTTTTCGATAATTAGTTTAAAGGGATTTAGTTATCCATTAGATAGCTATCAATTAAAAAATAATGATCCTTTATGTATTTCAAATGAATTAAATTCAAATAATTCATATGTAACAATAAAAGAAGGAAGACTATTAGTAATATATTCTAAGGATGATAATATATAGGAGAATTTATGGATGGTTTTTTATTAGTAGATAAGCCAAAAGGAATTACTAGCTTTTCATTATGTAATAAAATTAAATATCAATTAAATCTTGATAAGGTTGGTCATTGTGGTACTTTAGATCCTAACGCAACCGGTTTAATGTTAATATGCTGTAATAAAGCTACAAAGCTTGTTAAGCTTTTTGATTATGATGAAAAATGCTATATAGCTACTATTGCGATAGGTCTTGATTCTGATACTTTAGATATGGATACATCAAATATAACGCATTATAAAATGAAAAATGTTAATATTAATGATATTATTAATGGCTTAGAGTATTTAAAAACTAAAAAGACTCAAATCCCACCATTAACAAGTGCTATTAAGGTTAATGGAAAAAAACTCTATGAATATCAAAGAGAAAATAAAGAAGTAGAGCTAAAGGAAAGAAATGTAGAATTATTAGATTATAAAATACTATCTAATTTAATTTTAGAAGATGATATTTATTATATAGATATATATTTACATGTATCTAAAGGGTTTTATATTAGAAGCTTAGCTAGAGATTTAGGTGAGTATTTAAATGGTAAAGCTATATTAAAGGATTTAAGACGTATTAATATTGGTAAATTGAGTATTGATAATTCTAAAAAAATTGAGGAATTATCTATTAGTGACATTATTCCAATATCAAAATTTGTAAATTTAGATATATTAGAAGTAAATGATTATATTGCTAAATTAGTGAAAAATGGAGTTTTATTAGATGAAAGACAAATTCAAACTGATAAATGCTTTTATGTTTCGAATAAAAATGATATAATAGCTATATATGAGCCAATTTCAAAATATAAATATAAGCCAATACTAATATTAAAGTAGGTGAAGCTATGAAAACAATATTTATAAAGGATAAAAAGTTCGAACCCCTATCAGAGCCTGTATGTGCAGCAATAGGTAATTTTGATGGAGTACATTTAGGACATCAAAAGCTTATATCAGAATGTAAAAGACATGGATATAAATCAGCAGTATTAACCTTGTATCCTCATCCATCAGTATTTTTAAAAAAGATAAAAAACTATCCATTAATTACTCCACTTGAGCATAAACAGGATATTTTAGCCAGAATGGGTATAGATTATCTAATTGTAATAGAATTTAATGATGAAATAGCTCAAATGCCTAAAGAAGAATTTATGATGCATTTAAAATTTATGAACATTAAAGCTTGTGTATGTGGTTATGATTTTACCTTCGCAAGACGTGCTGAGGGTGATATTAGAGATTTAGCAAAAGAATTTGAATTTTATGAGGTAAAAAAATATATATTTGATGGTGTAAGAGTATCATCAACCTATATTAGAGAGTTAATTACTAGTGGTAATGTTAAGGAAGCTAATAGATTATTAGGAAGAACCTTTTCTATAAGAGGTAATGTTAAATATGGAAGTCAAAAGGGAAGATTAATAGGATTCCCTACAGCTAATATTGATTATAGAAATTATTTGTTACCGGAAAATGGAGTTTATTTTGTCAATGTTAAAATAGATGGAATAGTGTATCTAGGTATGTGTAATATTGGCCATAATCCTACTTATAATTTCTCTGAAGGAATTAAAATGGAGGTTAATGTTTTTAATCTTGATGAAGATATTTATGGAGAAAATGTTGAAATTTTCTTTGTAGATAGAATTAGACCAGAGCATAAGTTTGATTCCTTAGATGAATTAAAAAAACAATTAGTTATAGATAAAAATAAATGCCTATTATTAGCAAGTGATGTAAATTATACAAAATAAAATAAATTATACTTGAAAATACTACAATAATAGTTTATAATAAAAAAGGTCTTTTGCCTGGTGGTTCGATATCCTCAATCGACTTCTACGCAAATAGATTTAATATTAATTTTAGGAGGATGAAAAAGATGGCTTTATCAAAAGAAGTTAAGCAAGAAATTATTGCAAAGTATGGTAAGGATAGCAAGGATACTGGTTCTGTTCAAGTTCAAGTTGCTATTTTAACAGCTGAAATTAACCAATTAAATGAGCATTTTGCTACTCATATTCATGATTTCCACTCTAAGCGTGGTCTTATGATTAAGATTGGTCATAGAAAGAGCTTACTTGCATACTTAAAGAAGAATGACTTAAAGGCTTACGAAGAATTAACTGCTAGCCTAGGATTACGTCGTTAATCATGAATTTAAGAAGGAATTTTGATTCCTTCTTTTATTTTTATAAAAAATTTCTATTTTTGTAGAATTTTTAATTCATTGTGGTATAATTAATATGTTTGAATAATAAGAAAAAGAGAGAAAAATTAAGGAGAATTAAAATGAGTGAAGTAAAACGCTTCGAATACAATTGGGCGGGACGTCCTCTTGTGATTGAAATTGGAGAAGTGGCTAAGCAAGCTTCAGGTGCTTGTTTAGTTAGATATGGAGACTCTACGGTTTTATCAGCAGCTGTGTCTAATAATGTAGCATCAACCGCAGATTTCTTTCCACTAATGGTATTATATCAAGAAAAGCTATATGCTGCAGGAAAAATACCTGGTGGATTTTTAAGACGTGAGGGAAGAGCCTCAGAACATGAAACATTAGTTTCAAGATTAATTGATAGACCTATTCGTCCATTATTTGCTGATGGATTTAGAAATGAGGTTCAAGTAATTAATACTGTATTATCTAGTGATCCTGATTGTTCAACTGCTATGGCAGCTATGATGGGATCATCTATTGCATTAATGATTTCTGATATTCCTTTTGAAGGACCTATAGCTGGTGTTGTTGTAGGTAAGGTTAATGGTGAATTAATTATTAACCCTACTCCAGAACAATTAGAAGTATCAGATATTAATTTAACTGTTGCAGGTACTCATAAGGCTATTAACATGGTTGAGGCTGGTGCGAGATTTGTATCAGAAGATGACATGTGGGAGGCTTTAAAATTTGGTCATGCTGAAATTCAAAAGCTATGTGAATTCCAAGAGGAAATTGTAAAAGAATGTGGTAAGGAAAAATATCAAGTAGAATTATTCCATGTTAACCCTGAAATTGAAGCTCTTGTAAAGGAATATGCTGAAGAAAAATTAATTAAGGCTATTCGTATTGAAGATAAGCTTGAACGTTATCAAGCAATTGATGAGGTTAATGCTGAAACATTAGCACATTTTGATGAAAAGAATTTTATTAAAGAAGTAGAAGGAATTAAGGTTTTAGATACTGAAGCAAAAGCAGAATATCTTAAGCATGTTCAATATACTTTAGATGAAATACTTCATGGTGAAGTAAGAAGAATGATAGCTGTAGATAAGATTAGACCTGATGGAAGAAAGGTTGATGAAATTCGTCCTTTATCATCAAGAGTAGATGTTTTACCTAGAGTTCATGGTTCTGCATTATTTACACGTGGTCAAACTCAATCATTAGGTACTGTTACACTAGGTTCATTAAATGATAATCAAATTATTGATGGATTAGGAAATGAAGAAAATAAGAGATTTATGCTTCATTATAATTTCCCTCAATTTTCAGTTGGTGAAACTGGTAGATATGGTGCTCCTGGTCGTCGTGAAATTGGTCATGGTGCCCTAGGTGAAAGAGCATTATCATATGTTATTCCATCTGAAGAGGAATTCCCTTATACAATTCGTGTTGTATCAGAAATTTTAGAATCTAATGGTTCTTCATCACAAGCTACAATTTGTTCTGGTACTTTAGCTTTAATGGCTGCAGGTGTACCTATTAAAGCCCCTGTTGCTGGTATTGCAATGGGATTAATTATGACTGATGATGAACATTATACAGTATTAACTGATATTCAAGGTATGGAAGACCATTTAGGAGATATGGATTTCAAGGTTGCTGGTACTCGTGAGGGAATTACAGCTCTTCAAATGGATATTAAGGTTAGAGGTATTACATATCAAATATTAAAGGAAGCTCTAGAGCAAGCTAAGCGTGGCCGTATGCAAATTCTTGATCATATGGCAACAACTATTAGTGAGGTTAGACCTGAATTATCTAAATATGCTCCTAAGGTTGTTACTGCAACAATTAATCCAGATAAGATTAAGGATGTAATTGGTGCTGGTGGAAAAACAATTAACGCTACAATCGAAAAATTCGATAATGTTAAGATTGATCTAGAACAGGATGGTAGAGTATTTGTAATGCATTCAGATATGAATGTAGCTTCATCATGCTTACAATATATTCTAGATTCTATAAGAGATGTAGAATTAGGTGCAATTTATACTGGTACAGTAACTCGTATTGAAAAATATGGTGTATTTGTAAAGCTTTGGGAAGGCTGTGAAGGTTTATGTCATATTTCTAAGCTAGCATTAGATAGAGTAGAAAAGCCTGAAGATGTAGTATCTTTAAATGATGAAATTATTGTTAAATGTATTAATGTTAGTGATAAGGGAATTGACTTATCACGTAAGGATGCATTAAAGGATGCTCAAAAAAAATTTCATAACAAAGAAGCTGAATAATTAATAATCAATTGAGAATCATATTTTATTTAATGTGATTCTCTTTTTTTTATTATCTAGTTAAAAATAAAAAAATATATTTAGGTATTGACATACCTCGGATTACATAGTATACTATTGCTGTGCAAATGGGAAATTGTATTATTTTGCATAGTAATACTATGTAATGCATAGTATATAAAATACATATTTTTAAATTTTAAGAAAGGATAATATAAATAAATGTAATATATACATAAATTTATTTTGGTAATCTGATGAATGCGCAAATGAAAAAGGGTATAGTTGAGGTCTGTGTGCTTGCAACTATAAGTGATGCTCCATCATATGGATATAAGATAATATCTGATTTATCAGAAATAATTGAGATATCGGAATCAACCTTATATCCAATATTAAAAAGGCTTGAGGCATCAAATTGTCTTAAAACCTTTAATAGGGAATATAATGGGAGAACAAGAAAGTATTATGAAATAACTAATCAAGGAATTGATAAAATAAATAGATTCCTAGATGAATGGAAGGAAATTGATATGGTTATTAATTTTATTAAGAGGAGAAAAAAATAATGAAGAAGAGAGAGTTTTTAAGGATTTTGAATAAAAGAATCAAATCAAAGGATAAAGAGGATATCATAAATTATTATGATGAATTAATTGAAGACATGATGGATAAGAATGATGTTTCAGAAGAAGAGGCTATTGATATGCTAGAGGATATTAATGATATCGTTAGAAAGGCAAATAGAGATAGTGATAGTAAAATAATTGCTGAAGAAACATATGAAGGTAAAATGAGAAAAGAAAGTGATAGTAATGTTTTAGGTAAGATTTTATCTATAATAATATTTTTTCCATTTTGGATTGTATTATTTTCAGTGTATTTTGCATTAATATGTGCTGCAGTAGGAATTGAAATTGGTCTTGGAGTTGCTGGAGTATTTTCAATAATATATGGATTAATATCTATTGCAGTAAATATTAATCAGGCAATTCTTATTATTGGTGTAGGTATAGCCGTATTAGGAGTAATGTTTATTATTTCGCCAATTATATTTAAGATTGCAAAGCTAATTTTTATAGCTACTAAAAAAACATTCAAATCAATTTCAAAAGTATTAGTGGGAGGTAATTAATATGAAATTTAAGGGCTGTATTATTTTGGGGGTAGTTTCTGTTATTATAGGTAGTGCCATGGTAATGGGAGTATTAATAAAAAATGATTTTAAGATAAAGAATATCTCAAATGAAGATTTAACTGAGGTAGAAAAATCTTTTAGTGGTGAGATCACTACAATTAAATATGATTGTAGCATGGATAATGTATTAATAAAAGCAGTTGATAGAGAAGATATTTATGTAAAGGGTAAAGAGGTTTCAAATTTTAAGTACAATTTTGATGTTTCAAATAATACTTTAACAATTCAAAATGAGCCAAGCTTTTGGTATCAAAAGGTTTTTATGGTAAATCTATTTTCAATGTATGCAAAGGCAAATGAAGAGTTTGTAATTGAAGTACCTAATAATAAAGCTTATAATTTAGATATAAAAATGAATGCAGGAAGCTTTAAATTAAATGATATTGAAATAACAGATGGTAAATTTGAATTTAATGCCTCTACTAATAAATTTGAAAATGTAACTATAGCTAATGGTACTTTTGATATTAATGCGGCTACCTCTACAATGACAAATGTAAATTTAGGCAATGTAAATTGTGATTATAGTGCCGCAACACTAAAAATTAATTCTTCAACCATTGATACATTAAATTTAAATGGTAGTGCTTCAACAATTAATTTTGAGTCTAAAGTAAATAATAGTGCTCATTTTGATTTGTCTGCATCTACATTGAGAATAAATCTTATTGATGGTAAAGAAAACTATATGATTAATGGTATTGGAAATAGTGAAAAGAAAATCACTTATACAGAAAGTGCTTCAAGTGTTACTATTGAATAAAACAATAATTTTTTAAATAAATTAAATATATTGTTCTTGATTTTTAATCATATTTCTATATAATATTTATGTAGCTTGGTAGCTGAGCACGTAGTGTTAGGAAAGTCCATGCTAGCACAATCTGAGATGATTGTAGTGTTTGTGCTGATTTAATAAATAAGGTCAGGCACCTATAGGTGACGGCGGAAGAAGCCTAAGTCTTTGATATGGTGTATTCTGTAAAGTGCCACAGAAACGATGTCTTTGGAAACGAAGAAATGAAACGTTGGTAAACCCCGCAAGCTAGAAACCCAAATTATGGTAGGGGAGCTCTATTAAGCGAATAAAAGTAAGATAGGGACGATTAATCGTAGATAAATAGCTACCACCGCAAGGAACAGAACATGGCTTATAAGCTACAGGAGGACTTTGTCCTCCTTTTTAATATTGAAAATAGTTACATTTTTTGATATTATATTATCGAGGTGCAATATGGAATATAATTTAGAGGAATTAAAGAAAAGACAAAATAAAATAAGAAACTTTTGTATAATTGCACATATAGATCATGGGAAATCAACTCTAGCAGATAGAATTCTTGAAATTTGTGATTCAGTTGAAGAAAGAGAAATGCAAGAACAAATTCTAGATTCAATGGAACTAGAACGTGAAAGAGGAATTACTATAAAGCTTAATGCTGTAGCTTTAAAATATAAAGCTAATAATGGCATTGAGTATGATTTCCACTTAATAGATACTCCAGGTCACGTTGATTTTACCTACGAGGTTTCAAGAAGCCTTGCGGCATGTGAGGGTGCTATTTTAGTTGTTGATGCCACCCAAGGTGTTGAGGCTCAAACCCTAGCTAACGTATATTTGGCTTTAGATAATAATTTAGAGATATTACCATTAATAAATAAAATAGATTTACCTTCAGCAGACCCTGAACGTGCTAAACATGAAATAGAAGATGTAATCGGGATTCCGTCTTATGAAGCAGTACTTGCATCAGCTAAAACTGGTGTAGGAGTAAAGGATATTTTAGAACAAGTAGTATCCTATATAGCTCCACCAAGTGGTAGACTTGATGCTCCAGCAAGAGCGTTAATTTTCGATAGTGCTTTTGATCCTTATCGTGGTGTAGTTATTCTTGTTTGTGTAAAAGAAGGAATAATCAGCCGTGGAGATACTATTGAATTTATGGCAACAGGTAAGGAATATACAGTAGTGGAATTAGGAGTTAGAACTCCTAAGGAAGTGGGAAGAGATTTTCTTATGGCAGGTGATGTTGGATATATTACAGCATCTATTAAAGACATTAATAATGTTCATGTAGGTGATACTATCACCACAAAAGAAAATCATGCAACAATTCCACTTGAAGGCTATCGTAAGTTAAATCCAATGGTTTATTGTGGATTATATCCAATTGATTCAAAGAAATATCAAGATTTAAGAGACGCTCTAGAAAAGCTTAAGCTTTCTGATGCAGCCTTAGTATTTGAACCCGAAACCTCTCAAGCCTTAGGTTTTGGCTTTAGAACCGGATTTTTAGGCTTATTACATATGGATATTGTAAAAGAAAGAATCGCAAGAGAATTTAATATAGATTTAATTGCTACAGCTCCTTCAGTATCTTATCATGTTTATTTAACTAATGGAGAAATGGTTGAAATTGATAATCCATCAATGCTACCAGAAACTCAGGTTATTTCAAGAATTGAAGAGCCATTTGTTAAAGCTACAATAATGACTCCAACCGAATATATCGGTGCTGTAATGGATTTATGTCAAAAGAAGCGTGGTATATTTATTAATATGCAATATGTTGAAGAAACAAGAGCAGTATTACATTATAATATGCCATTACTTGAAATTGTTTATGATTTCTTTGATAAAATTAAAAGCTATACTAAAGGTTATGCATCATTTGATTATGAGCTTGGTGAATATCAAGAATCTAAGCTTGTTAAAATGGATGTAATGCTTAATGGAGAAGTAGTAGATGCCCTATCTACTATAGTTCATAAGGATTTTGCATATAATAGAGGAAGAATTTTAGTAGAAAAATTAAAGGAAATAATTCCAAGACAATTATTTGAAGTTCCAGTTCAGGCAGTAATTAATCATAAAGTAATTGCTAGAAGTGATATAAAAGCCTTACGTAAGGATGTTTTAGCAAAATGCTATGGAGGAGATATTTCTAGAAAGAAAAAATTACTAGAAAAACAAAAAGAAGGAAAGAAAAAGATGAAGGAAATTGGTTCTGTTTCCGTTCCTCAAGAGGCTTTCCTTGCTATATTATCAACAGATGATAGTACTAGTGGATAATCACTATCACTATAAATAAATATTAGAAGAGGTAGAAAAAATGAAAAAATGTGGATGTCCTTATTGTAATAAGGGAGAGGCGCTTGATAAGTTTGGTGTTTTAGCCTTTGAAACAGAAACATCAGAAATAATAGTATTTAAAGATCAGCATCATCCTGGTAGAGCTATAGTAGCTTATAAAGATGATCATATTGCTGAAATACAGGATTTATCTGATGAAGAAAGAAATAAATTTATGGCTGATGTTGCAGATACTGCAAAATCAATTCAAAAGGCATATCATCCTGATAGAATCAATTATGGTGCTTATGGAGATACACTTGGTCACCTTCATATCCATTTAGTCCCTAAATATAAGGATGGCTTTGAATGGGGTGGCACATTTGTAATGAACACAAATGAATATGCCAAAGAAGAAGAATTAAATATGGTAGTAGAAAATATTAAAAATAATTTTAGAAAATAATTGTTAGATAAAAAATGAGGCCGACTCAAATTGAGCTTGCCTCATTTTCATTTTCTTCATTTTTTGTTTTAAATATAACATTAAATGCTAAGAATTGTAATATTAAGGTAATACATGTTAATATTAACGGAAGAAGAATATCTACTATTTTATAGAATAAATCTTCTTTAGAAAAACAATTATTCATAATTGCCATTATTCCAAAGGTAATACCCTCTGTTAAAATAAATTTTAAAACATATACTATTATAGATTCTAATGCAGTCTTCTTAGACATATTAGTTTTATAGGTTATTTTAGCATTTAATATGTATGTAAATATTGAAGCTATAATAAATCCTAAACCAGATGATATTAGATGATAGGGATCATCATAAAACTTTAATACTTGAGTATATAAGGAATAAACTCCTTGATGAATTAAATAGGCTAAGCCTCCAATTATACAAAATATAATAAATTTTTTATTGAAAAAAGTTTTAATTATTGTATTAATCATTATAATTACCTCGCACAAAGTATATCATAAAATAGCTATATAATAAATCTTTTTTAGCTATTAATATCAAAAATACTTATAATTCATACAAATTCAAAAAAATCTATATAAATTATTTCATAATGTGATATAATCTAAAGAAGGAGGATAGATTATGCTTTTAGAAATTAAAAATATTACTAAAAACTATAACGAATCACGTGGTATTAATAATATCAATTTAGAATTTGAAGCTGGTCACGTTATAGGATTATTAGGAAGCAATGGTAGTGGAAAAACTACTTTAATTAAATTAATAAATGGCTTATTGACACCTGATGAAGGTGAAATACTTGTTGATGGTAAGAATATTGGCGTTGAAACAAAGAAAATTATTTCTTATTTGCCAGACCAAACTTATATAGAAAATGGTATGACAATTAAAGAATGTATTAAATTCTTTAAGGATTTTTATGAGGATTTTGATGAAGATAAAGCTAAAGATATATTAAATAAATTTGAAATACCTCTAAATAAAAAATTTGGTCAATTATCTAAGGGAAATAAAGAAAAATTACAATTAGCTCTAGTTATGTCTAGAAATGCAAAGCTATATATTTTAGATGAACCTATTGCAGGAGTAGACCCTGGAATTAGAGACTTTGTTATTCAAACTGCAATAGATGCTATGTCACCTGATTCATCACTCATAATATGTACTCATCTTGTAAGAGATATTGAACCATTTTTAGATGATGTAGCATTTTTAAATAAAGGTAATGTAGTTATTCATAAATCAAAAGAAATTATTCTTACAAAATATGAAAGTCTTGTTGATTTATTTAAGGAGGTATATCAATGTTCCTAAAATTATTTAAATATGATATGCTTTCTATAGCTAAAAAAATGTGGATTTATTATGTTGTAATGCTAGGATTAAGTGTTATATCAGGATTATTTACACTTCAAGCTAATATTACACAACAACCATATAATCTTACGATGTTTACTTTTGTTGGCCTATATTCATTTGTATCATCATTTGTCTATATTGTTGTTATTGTTCTAGTATTATATCGCTATTCAACAACTTCATTTTCAAATCAAGGTTATTTAACTCACACTCTTCCTGTTACAGAGCATCAGATATTATTATCAAAAATTTTATCCTTAACTGTATGGGCATTAGCTTCATATGCAATGCTAGCACTATGTAATACTATATATGGAGTATTTGCACAAAATTTTTCAAAATTTTATAATGAGCTTCTTACAATAAATTTAGAAAATATTTATGGTTCAATAATTTCAATTATTTATGAAATAGTAAATGCTTATTATTTCTTTCTTCTTTTAATTTGTGCTCAAGCTATTGGTAATTCTGCTATTAAATCAAAGAAGAGAATGACAACTATTTTATGTTTTGCATTAATTATAGGCTCAATAACTATATTTTCTGTTGTAAGTGGTATTTTCGCTGCATTTACTAATAGCTTTGATTTATTAAATAATTATATAGATACGACAATAACCTTATTAGAAATAGGTGGTATTTTCTTATTCTATTTCCTATCTATAAGATATACTACTAAACATTTGAATTTACAATAATTTATAATGACTCCTAGTTTTATAGGAGTTTTTTTTATTAAAACAAAAAAGGAGCATAAGCTCCCTAATTATCGTGTAGATATTTTTATAAAGGATTTAACCATATCTATAACAGCATCCTTTTGACTATCTGATAAATTCTCAATAATATTTTGAAATTCAACAACAAATTTATCCTCTATATCCATTTTGATATTTCTTTCAACCTTTTTAAAATCATCATTATCACTAACACGGATTGTATGTGTATCTAAAAGATAATCAATAGGGACTTCAAATATTTCTGCAAGCTTACAAATTTGACTTATACTAGGTTCAGATCTAGAGGTTTCCCATCCTGAAATTACATATTGCTTAACACCAAGCATATTAGCTAATTCAACCTGTTTAATATTGTTTCTCTTTCTTAATTTTTTTAGTTGGTTGCAAAAAGCCATTTTTATCCTCCTTTCAATAATAAACAGTAAATCAGTAAATCAGTATTAAAAAATAGTAAACAATTGTATTAATATCTATATTATAACTGTTTAATTTTAAAAAATAATTAAAATAAGCTTAAAATATAAAAAAAAAACGTATAAAGATGTGAAAATAATATATAATTATTTACAAATATTTTATTTTTTAATTATTAAAAAAAATTTAAATATTATGAAAATTATGTGATTTTAAAATTGTTCACTATTTACATTATTATATAAAAAGTAGTATAATAAATTTGTCATATTAAGGGGAGCCAATTTGGCTGAGAGGATATTTAGTTATCGACCCATGACCTGATCTAGGTAATGCTAGCGTAGGGATAATATGGAATATCATTTTGATATTATATTTCCTTTTAAGCATGTCCTAGTGGACATTTTTTTAATTTATAAAGGAGAAGAAAATGAATATTATTAAAAACACAAGAAAAAAATGCCCTCTAATACATTGTATTACAAACTATGTAACAGTTAATGATGTTGCAAACATTGTATTAGCTTGTGGTGCATCACCAATTATGGCCGATGAAATTAAAGAAGTATCTGATATGCAATCAATATGTAATGCTTTAGTTATTAATATCGGTACACTTAACGAAAGAACAGTAGAATCAATGATTGAAGCTGGAAAAACTGCAAATAAGCTAGGTCATCCTGTAGTTTTAGACCCAGTTGGTGCAGGGGCAACCCCATATCGTAGTGAGGTTGTAAAAAGATTATTAGATGAGGTTTCTTTTGATGTAATTAAGGGTAATATTTCCGAAATTAAAGCAATAGTATTTAATAGTAATAAAACTAAGGGTGTAGATGCAAGTAGCCTTGATTTAGTTACTATGGATAATTTAGACGAAACTATTGAATTTACAAAGAAATTATCAAAGATTACTGGTTCTATTATCGCAATTACAGGTCCAATTGATGTTATATGTGATGAGAATAAAGCCTATTATTCTTTAAATGGTACTAAAAATATGGGTAAAATTACAGGTACAGGCTGTATGGCTGCAGGTGTTACTGCCTCATATTTAGTTAGCAATTTAGATAATAAGCTAGAAGCTGTTGCGATGAGTATTGCTGCAGTTGGTCTTGCAGGAGAAATTAGTGAAAAAAAAGCCTTAGGTACTGGAAGTCTACATATTGGCTTAATTGATGCTATCAGTAATTTAACTGATGAAGAATTATCAAAGGGTTTACAATTATATGAAAGATAAAATTGATTATTCCTTATATGCAATAACTGATAGATATTGGCATAATGATATAAGTATTTATAATATGGTCAAGGATGCTATATTAGGTGGTGCTCATATTATTCAATTAAGAGAAAAGCATATAAGTGAAGAAGAATTTATTAAGCTTGCAATTGAGGCTAAAAAAGCTTGTAAGGAATATAATATTCCATTAATTATTAATGATAATATTAATGTTATGCTAAATGTTGATGCTGATGGAATACATGTAGGACAATCTGATTTAAATGCTAAAAAAGTAAGAGAATTAATTGGTCCTAATAAAATATTAGGTGTGAGTGTTAGTAATTTAGAAGAGGCTAATATTGCAATTAATAATGGTGCTGATTATTTAGGTGTTGGTGCTATTTTCCCAACAAATACTAAAGATGATGCTGATTTAGTAAGTATAGAAGAGCTTAGAAATATTTGCTTTAATGTAGAAATTCCTGTTGTTGCGATAGGAGGCATTCATTTAGATACAATATCTAAGCTTAAAAATACTGGTATTAGTGGTGTTGCAGTAATATCTGAAATATTTAGTAAAAATGATTTTACAATGGCTGCTAAAAATCTAAAAAAAGAAATAGATAAAATTGTATTAAATTATAATAATTATGATTTATTTGTTTTTGATTACGATGGTACTTTACTTGATTCTATGAATGAATGGGCCCATATGTGTTCTAATTTCATTAAATCAAATGGATTAATTCCAACTAAAACTTTAGATAAAGATGTAGCCTATATGAATAATATGGAGGCTGCAAAATATCTTTATGATAATTATCATATTGGTAATAGCTTAGAAGAATGTAGAAGCTTAATTATTAATTATATTGAAACTACCTATAAAAATATAAAATTAAAGGATTATGCTAAAGAATTATTAGAGATTCTTTATCAAAATAATAAAGAAATTATTTTATTATCACAAACTGATAAATCATTATTAAATTTAAGCTTAGAAAATAATAAAATAAATAAATATTTTACTAAAGTTTATTCTACTAGTGAGCTTAATGCTACAAAATCAGATGGTACTGCCTTTATTAAAATAAAAGAATTATATCCTAATAAAAGGATTTTAATCATTGAGGATGCATTATATGCAATAAAGGAAGCTCTTAAGCTCAATTTAGATGTAATGACTGTACTTGATGATTCAAATAAAAAAAATACCCAAGAATTATTAGAAATATCTAATTACTATGGTACCTTAAATTGGATGGTGAATATATGAAAACAGTATTAACTATAGCTGGGTCTGATTCTTCAGGTGGTGCTGGAATTCAAGCTGATATTAAAACTATTTCAGCTCATAAGCTATATGCATCAAGTGCTATAACAGCACTTACTGCACAGAATACTACTGGTGTTTTTGATATATTGAATGTTAGTAGTGACTTTTTAAAAAGTGAATTAGATGCAGTATTTAGTGATATTTATCCTGATGCAGTAAAAATAGGTATGGTAAGTGAAATAGAATTAATAAATGCTATTCATGATAAGCTTATAGAATATAATGCTAAAAATATAGTACTTGATCCTGTAATGGTTGCAACATCAGGTGCTCATTTATTAAATGATAATGCTATTAATACTTTAATAGAAAAATTATTTCCTTTAGCTACAATAATTACACCTAATGTGTTAGAAGCAGAAGTATTAGCTAATATGAAAATAAAAACAAAAGAAGATATGGAAGAGGCTGCAAAAATAATTTCTAAATTAACAAAAGGAGCAGTATTAGTTAAGGGTGGCCATTCTATTAATGATAGTAATGATTTATTATATTATAATAATGAAATTATTTGGTTTAATGGAAATAGAATTAATAATCCTAATACACATGGTACTGGTTGTACTTTATCAAGTGCTATTGCCTCAAATTTAGCTATGGGAATTAATATCCAAGATTCAGTAAAGAATGCAAAAGCTTATATCAGTAAATGCTTAAGTAGTATGCTAGATTTAGGAAAAGGATCTGGTCCATTAGATCATATGGCAATATATAGGTGATTATATGCTTGTTGATGATATGATTAAGGATTCTATTCCCTTATGGGATGAGGCTTCAAATTTAAAAATTGTTATAGACTTATATCAAGGTAATCTATCCCATAAAAGCTTTATGAAATATATTGTTGAAGATACTATTTATTTATTTTATTATGCAAAGGTATTTGCTTATGCAATAGCTAAATCAAATGATTTTGAGGAAATGAGATTTTATTATTCAATGCTTTCATTTGTTAATAACAGTGAAGTAAATATTAGAGAAAAATATTCAATTAATACCCAATTTGATCCGAATTATCCTTTAGGATTTAGACCTGATAAAATAACAATGGATTATGTAAATCATTTATTAGAATATGCAATTAATGGTGATATAAAGGAAATCACAGCTGCAGTATTACCTTGTGTTTTAAGCTATCAATATATATTTAATAAAATAAAAGATAATTATAAAAAAATATCTAATAATTATGAGGATTTAGTCAATGAATATTTATCTAATAGATATAATAAATCCTGTCAAAATTGGATAGATTTTGCTAATAAGCTATATCAAAATGTAAAAGATGAAGAAAAAATAAAATATATTAATATATTCCATAAATCTAGTTTACTTGAAATAGATTTTTGGAGAATGTGTGAGGAATAATATGAAAAAAATAATAGATGTTAGAGTTTTAGCTGAAATTGCAATTTTAGCTGCAATTTCATTTGTACTTCATTTAATTCAAAAAGCAATATTTAGTGGTATTTGGGTTAATGGAGGTAGTATTGCATTTTCAATAATTCCAATTATTGTATTATGCTATAGAAGAGGATTTGTTCCTGGATTAATTTGTTCATTAATTGTAATGATAATAAATTTTGCTGGTGGAATTTATTCTATTGCAGATGTATGGTATAAAGTAATGCTTCAAATATTATTAGATTATGTTTTAGCCATGCCTTTACTTGCAGTTGCAGGAATCTTTTATAAGCCATTTAAAAATGCTAAAACAGTAAAAGAAAAAAATATTTATTTACTAGTTGGTACTATTTGTGCTATATTAGCTCAATTTGTGGCATACTTCCTATCAGGAGTATTATTCTGGCCAACACCTGCTGAAGGTTGGAATGTTCCTGCTGGTGCCGTATATTCATTATTATATAATGGTTCTTATACTATATTAACATTGCCTATTTGTACAGCAATTATATTATTAATTTATAAAAGAGCCCCTCAATTAATAGAACCAGAATTAAAGGAGATTTCAAATGAAAAATAAGATTCGTGCTATATTATTAACCTCTTTATCATTTATAGGAATTGTAGTTTCATTAATTTTATATTTTATGAGCTATAAGAAAGAAGATTATGGTGAATGGGGTATTGATTATACTTTCAATTACAATTATTTTGTAATGTTTATTATATTTGTTGTTATTTTCATATTAGGTATGTATGAATTAATTTCAATATTAAAAAATAAAGAATATAAAGATTATAGCTTTATTGCTGTTTCCATTGTATTAGCTATTGGGGCTAGCTATCCCTATTCAGTATTTTTTAAGGCATTAACTAAATCTTCTTTTGATTATATTGAATATCAATATTATTTATATATCGGAACTATATCACTAGTAGGTTTAATTGGATGTATTATATATTATTTTAAAAATAAAAATAAATAAATTATTATATAAATGATACTAGAAATAGTATCATTTTTTTATTAATTAAGAGAATGATATTATATTATATAAAATATAAGCTTCTTTATTTTTTCACTTTATTGAATTATTATTTCTATTATTATATAATTATTTTAGATATTTTCAGGTGATAATATGAGAGGCTTATATATACATATTCCTTTTTGTAATTCAATATGTAGCTATTGTGACTTTCCTAAGATGGTCGCAAATGAAAAAAATAAAGAATTATATATTAATAAATTAATAGAAGAAATTAAATCTAAAAGAGAATTATTACATAATATAACTAGTGTTTATATCGGAGGAGGTACTCCTAATTCTATTAATAATGACTTATTAGAAAAATTATTATTATCAATTAATGATATCTTATCTAATTCTTTAGAAAATACTATTGAATGTAATCCAGAGCTTTTAACCCAATCACAAGTTGATTTATTTAATAAATATAATATAAATAGAGTAAGCCTAGGAGTAGAAACAATTAATGATAATATAATAAAACAAATAAATAGGCATCATACTAAAAATATGGTTAAAGAAAAGGTATATTTATTAAAAAATAATAATATTAACAATATAAATATCGATTTAATATTTGGTTTTCCAAATGAAACTATAGATGATGTCAATAATGATTTAGATTATATTTTATCCTTACCAATAACTCATTTATCATATTATTCTTTAATTCTTGAAGAAAAGACCTTATTGTATTATCAAATTAATAATAAAATTATAAATAAATTAGATGAAGATTTAATTGCCGATATGTATGAATTAATTAGAAATAGATTAAAGAATACTAATTTTATTCAATATGAAATATCTAATTTTTCATTACCTAATTATGAATCAATTCATAATCTATTATATTGGAATGAAGAAGAATATATTGGAGTTGGAATGGGTGCTTCAAGCTTCATTAATAATCAAAGAATTACTAATTATAAATCATTAAAGAAATATTTAGAATATCAAATTGAAGAAATAATTGATATATCCTTAGAGGAAAGAAAAAAAGAAACCTTTATGCTAGGGTTAAGAAAAAGACAAGGTGTCAATATTAAAAAATATCAATTAGAATATAATGAAAATCCTATAATTAAATTTAAATTAAATAAATGGATTGATAATAATTTTTTGGTTATTGATGGAGATTATTTAAAAATAAATGATGATAAAATATTATTATCTAATATTATTTTTGAGGAGTTTGTATGAAAAAGAAAAAAGAAGATGAAGTAATATTTTATGAAATATCTGATTTTAAATATCACTTGAGTGATGATTTGAGATTAAGTGATAATACTATTTCAGCTTATATTAGTGATTTAGAACAATATGCAAAATATTTAAATACCTATAGAAAGATTAATGATGTTATAGATATTGAAAGAGAAGATATTATTAGCTATATTGATTCTTTAAAAAGAAAAGAGTTATCAAAAAGAACTATTTCTAGAAAATTAATAGCTATAAAGGATTTTCATAAATATTTAAAAAAAGAAGATATTACAAAAGAAGATCCTGCTTTATATGTTGAAACTCAAAAAATAGATAAAAAGCTACCTGTTGTATTAAGTATCGAAGAAATAAATAAAATGCTTGATAGTATTGAGGTTGATACTAGCATTGGAATAAGAAATAAAGCTATGGTAGAAACACTATATGCCTCAGGATTAAGAATATCTGAATTATTAAGCTTAAAAATAAGTGATGTTCATTTAAGAGAAAAATATTTAACTATTATTGGTAAAGGGAATAAAGAAAGATTAGTACCTATTGGTGAAATGGCTGTTATTTCATTACGTAAATATATTGAAAAGGCTAGAGGAGAATTATCAAAGGGAATAAATAGTAATTTATTGTTTTTTAATTATAAGGGTAGTGAAATGTCTAGACAATATTTCTTTAAATATATTAAAAATTTAGCTAAGGAATGTAACATAGAAAAGGAAATATCTCCTCATACTATTAGACATAGCTTTGCAACGCATTTACTTGAGGGTGGTACTGATTTAAGAGTAGTTCAAGAATTATTAGGACATGAGGATATATCTACAACTCAAATTTATACTCATATTGATAAATCTAAATTAACTGAGTTATATGATAATACTCATCCTTTAGCTTTAAAAAATAAAAAGGAGGAAGATTTTGATGAATAAAAGAGCTTTTATTATAGTAATGGATTCAGTTGGCTGTGGTAGTGCCCCATTATCATATAAATATAATGATGAGGGTGCGAATACCTTAAGTCATATTTCAACAAGCACAAATGGAATAAAGCTTGATACCTTAGAAAAAATGGGTATTGGTAATTTGACTGATATTTTAGGAGTTAATAAAAATAATGATACTATAGCTAGCTATGGAAAAATGGATGAACTATCTAATGGAAAGGATACTATGACTGGGCATTGGGAATTTATGGGAATTGAAACTAAAAAGCCATTTTTAACCTTCACTGATACAGGATTTCCTAGTGAGCTAATTGAAAAGCTTGAAAAAGAAACTGGACATAAAATAATCGGTAACTATGCGGCATCAGGAACTGAAATATTAAAGGTATTAGGTGAGGAGCATATCAAAACTGGGGCTATGATCGTTTATACTTCAAGTGATAGTGTACTTCAAATTGCAGCACATGAAAAATATTTTGGACTAGAAGAATTGTATAGAGTATCAAAAATCGCAAGAGAAATATGTATGGATGAAAAATATTTAGTAGGTAGAGTTATATCAAGACCATTTATAGGTGAGGACAAGAATAGTTTTACAAGAACTCCTAATCGTCATGATTATGCATTAAGTCCTACTGATGTTACTGTATTAGATTCTTTAAAAAATAATAATTATGATGTTATTAGTGTTGGTAAAATAAATGATATTTTTAATACTAAAGGTATTACTAAAGCCTATAAGAGTATATCTAATGATAATGGTATGGATATTACAATTGATATAGCTAAAACTGATTTTAATGGATTATGCTTTATAAATTTGGTTGATTTTGATGCATTATATGGTCATAGAAGAGACCCAATTGGATATAAGAAGGCATTAGAGGAATTTGATTTAAAGCTTAAAGAACTATTAAATTATTTAAAAGATGATGATTTATTAATTATTACTGCAGATCATGGAAATGACCCTACATGGAAAGGCACAGACCACACTAGAGAATATGTACCACTTTTAGTTTATTCTAAAAATTCAAAGCCAACTAATTTAGGAATAAGAAATACATTTGCAGATATTGGGGCTACCATGGCGGAAATGTTTAATGTTACCAAACCTAAAATTGGCAAATCATTTTTAAAGGAGATTTCTTATGAATAATTTTATATATAATACTCCAACTAAGGTTTATTTTGGAAAAAAAGAAGAAGAAAAGATAGGAACAATAATTAAAGAATATGGATTTAAAAAGGTACTACTGCATTATGGTAAATCCTCAATAAAGAAAAATGGTTTATATGATTTAGTAGTTACTAAATTAAAAGAAAATAATATAGATTTTATAGAACTAGGAGGAGTAGAACCAAATCCTAAATTATCTTTAGTATTAGAGGGTGTTAAGCTTTGTAAAGAAAATAATATCGATTTTATTTTAGCAGTTGGAGGTGGTTCTGTAATTGATTCTGCAAAATCAATTTCTAATGGAGCATTAGTTGATTTTAATCCTTGGTTATTTTCAATTAAAGAAAAAACATCAACTGCTCATATTCCTGTAGGAGTAATATTAACAATTAGTGCTGCCGGATCTGATATGTCTAATTCCTGTGTAATTACTAATGATGAAACAAAAGAAAAAAGAGGGTTTAATTCAGAAGAAAATAGACCATTATTTGCAATATTAAACCCAGAATTAACCTATACAGTATCACCATATCAAACTGCATGTGGAATTACAGATATAATGATGCATACACTTGAAAGATATTTTTCTTTAGGTAGTGACACTCCATTAACTGATAATATTGCCTTAGGCCTAATTAAAGCAGTATATGATGCAGGAAAAATAGTAATAGCTAATCCTAAAGATTATAATGCCCGAGCAACCTTAATGTGGGCTAATTCCTTATCTCATAATGGATTAACCTCATGTGGCAGATCATTTTTTATGAGTGTTCATCAGCTTGAACATGAATTATCAGGAATGTATGATGAAATAGCTCATGGAGCTGGACTTGCTGCATTATGGCCAAGCTGGGCAAGAATCTGTTATAAGGGCTGTCCTAATAGATTTAAGAAATTCTCAAATTATGTTTTTAATATTCCAAATACTTTAGATGATAGTGATATATTAGAAGGAATAGATAAGCTTGAAGAATTCTTTAAAAATATTGGTATGCCAAATTCATTAAGAGAATTAAAGGTATCAAAAGAATCTTTAGAAAAGCTTGCTGATAACGCTATGTTTCATGGAAAAAGAACCTTAAATGATATCATAGAAATAGATTATATTAAAGCTCTAGAAATATTAAATAAAGCCTATTAAAATAGTCCCTAAGGACTATTTTTTTTAAGTAATAATGCTATAATATAAAAGAGGTATATGCTATGGATAAATTAACAAATATAGATAATAAATATTATTTTGATTTTTACGCTGATACAAATAAAAATAACAAAGAATCATTTAATGATGCATTACCCATTGGAAATGGTACACTGGGGGCTATGGTATATGGACATCCTACTAACGAAAAGCTAATCTTAAATGAGGATAGCTTATGGTTAGGAAATAAAAATAGAAAAAGATATAATAAGGATTTCATAAAGTATTATCCAATTTTACAAAAACTAATGCAAGAAGATAAGCTTGATGAGGCCCAGGAATTAGCTAAATTCTTATTTTCTTCACCTAAAGGTGAATGTATATATACTGTTGCAGGAGAATTAAGGATAAACTTTTATAATCAAAATTATAAAGAATACCAAAGAATATTAGATTTAGATAATGGATTAGTAAAGGTAAATTATGTAATTGATGATAATAATCACATAGAAAGAACCTATTTTGCATCTCATCCCAATAATTTAATAGCTATAAATATTAAATCAGATTATCCCATTAATTTTTCTATTGAATTAGATAGAGAAAAAATATTTGATGAGACTGAGCTGCACACTCGTTTATTTATTCGCGAGTAAGGCTCTTTTTTATTTTTATCAAAAAACATAAAATTATATTTATAATATGCATATGTCAAATTATATTTCTCAAATTATATACTACGTATATAAATTTCAATTTTTTCTATGAAAATGTCATATTTCATGGTATAATTTTATTAGAGGATGTGGTCACATGAAACATGGTAGAGGCTATGTTTATGACTTATACTATCATATCGTTTGGTGTGTTAAATATAGACATAAAATACTTGTTAATGAAGTAAAGGATGACTTTATAGATATTATTACCAATA
>JBGVLG010000159.1:0-3644 GCA_045124155.1 Anaeroplasma sp. | reverse complement strand
AGAGGAAATTATTAAAATGGAATAGTATAATATATTAAGGGAGGTGATTAGTTGAAGCATAATATTATGTGGAGTTTTAGAGGTGCAAATGAAAAGAATAAATTATTATTGATAAACTATAAAAAGAGTTTACAATATAGTAATGTAAATGAAAACACGATTAAGGCATATCAAAAAGATGTATATGGCTTTATGTTATGGTTACAAGATAAAGATATAGATACATTAGAAGCAACAGTAGATAATTTATCTGAATATATAGTTTCATTAGATATAAGTAAAGGTAGAAGAGAAAGGATATTGGTTAGTTTAAATAAATTTTATGAACTTAACAAGAAGAATAAAAAAATAAAAATAAATATAGTAGAAAAATATAGAACAGACAGATGATTAAAATAGTATAATATAACATACCTACTTCGGTAGGTAAATAAATATAAGGAGTGATAGTATGACGAAAATGGATGATAATTTTAAAAAGGCTGTTAAATATATAATAGACGAAGGGTCATTTGATGTTAATCCAAGACCTTATTGGTTAGAAGATGATGGAAGTCATACTCCTGCACATACTAAATTTGTTACAGCTTATACAAATGAATATAGGCTAGATAAAGGAGAATTTCCAATGTTAACACTAAGACCAAGCCCTTGGAAAACTGCAATAAAAGAATTATTTTGGATATTTGTTCATCCTTCAAATTCAATAGATGAATTAAAAGAAAAATATAATATACATTATTGGGATGAATGGAATGTTGGTGACAACACAATTGGTTATAGATATGGTCATACAGTTAAAAGATTTGATTTATTCAATAAGTTATTAGATGGCATAAAAAATAATCCTTATGGAAGAAGACATATTTTAAGTCTGTGGCAAGATATAGAATTTGATGAAGAAGAAAAAGGATTACACCCATGCTGTTTTGAAACATTATGGACAGTTGATGGAGAATATTTAGATATGACTTTAGTTCAAAGAAGTGGGGATTTATTAGGAGCTTCAATAGGAATAAACGAAATACAATATGCAGGTTTATTAGTTATGGTAGCATGGGAGTGTGGATATAAACCTAGAAAATTTACACATTTTATTCAAAATTTACACATATATGATAGACATATAGATATATGTGAAGAATTATGTAAAAGAGAATCCATTGAATGTAACCCTATGCTAGTAATAGATACAGATAAAAAATCAATATTTGATTTAGATATAAATGACTTTAAAATGATAGGATATCCACTTAATGAAATTAAAGAAAAAAATCCTCAAGTTAAATTCCCATTAGCTATATAAAGGAGTGGTGTTATGGTAAAAATGATATTATGTTGTGATATGATTGGTAATATAGGTAGAAATAACGATTTATTATTTAAAATGAAGGAAGATATGAAATTTTTTAAACAAATGACTACTAATAATATAGTTATTATGGGGTATAATACTTGGCTATCATTAGGGGAAAATCCCTTACCTAATAGAGCGAATATAGTTATGACGGATAAAACTATTAAAAATATACAAACTGAAACAGACCTATTGAAAGCAATAAATGATTATAAAAAATATCCTCAAGATATATATATAATAGGTGGAGCATTTGTATATAACCAAGCATTAGAACTAGATTTAATAGATGAGATATTGATAACAATAGTACCTACAATAGTAAAAGATGCAGATGTATCAGTAAAATATGACTTAATAAATAAATTTGATAAAAAAGAAATTATAAAAACTTTTATCAATGAAGAAGGAATGGAAGTAAAAATATTCAAATATTCAAAATATAAAGCAAATAAAAATGGGATAAAGAATATTGAAAACAATATAGGATTTCCACCATTTGGAGACGAATTTGATTTTTATAGATGGAATTAAAATAAATAATTAAAATAGCCTTACCTACAATGGTAGGGTTTTATTAGCAAGAGGTGATTAAATGAAAATAAGTAATGTAACAATTTTAAGTACAGACCTTACAAATAATACAGCTAAAATATCGTTTACTATATCAGAAGCAACTGAAAATGTAAACGTATATTTAAAGATAAACGACGAAGAATATGTAGAAATATTTTTAAATGAAACTAATGGTGATTTAGAATATACAGCAAATATATCAAGAGGAGTAAATAATTTACTTTTAAAAGCTACTGATTCTACTACTGAGTATATAACAGAGCCTATACAAGTATTATTAAAAGAAGAACCTTCCATTGAAAATTTAAAATGTTCATATTCAGATTCAACAGGAAAATATATATTAAATTTTACATTTAATGGAGATACTAATTTTAAATATAGCATATATCTTAAATTAGATACTGATGATTATATAGAAGTATTAACTAATCAAATAAGTGGAGATAAAATTGTTGAAGAAACATCTACAATGGGAAATCATACTTGTACTTTAAAAGTGTCTGATGGGTATGATGATTATACTTTTTCACCATTTCAATTTGAAATAACTAATCATAAACCTGTATTATCAAAAGTATTAGTGACAGATATAACTAATAATGGAGAGGCTTATATATATTATTCAACTAAAGATATTGAAACTTCAGCTTTAACACATAAACTAGTAATAGGAGATACTGAAACAGTTATAACGCCTACTCAAATTGATAATTTTTATAGTTATAAAATTACAGGACTATCAGAAGGTATATCTGATTGTACAATAAGTATATCGGATGGTATAGATATAGTTTCATCAGATGTATTCTCAATAGAAGTATTTTCTGATACTACTGATAAAAAAGAATTATTAAGAAGAGCAAAAGTAAGATATGATAGTGCTTACCAACAATTAAGAGATATCATAGTATCAGTTATATCAGATTTAAAATATGATTATGATATTGAAAATGCTTTAATTGCTAAAGCACAAGATAATTACAAAGTAGAATATAGTAATTTTAATAAGATATCTCAACAATCTATTGATGCAATAGGAAATAATAAAGTAACCGTAACTAAGAAAGAATTACAATCAGAAATAAAAGACGTAGATGATGCGGTTAATGGTCTAGAAAATACTATGTGGGGAGTATTCCAAGATGGTATATTAGACCAAACCGAAAAAGATGCATTAAATAACTCATTAGATTTAGTTGCTAAAGAAAAAATTGACATAGATAAAGACTATGAAACTTTATATAATAACGAAGATTTAACCGACCCTTCCAAAACTAAATTACAAACAAGTTATAATAATTTTATAGTTGCTCATAATTCATTAGTTACTACAATAAATAATATAATTAATAAAGAAGGAATAATAGATAATACTGATAAAGCCAATATGGATACAGCATTTGAGAATTGGAGAACATCTTTAGGTAATTATAGAATCGCATCTTTAGAAGCTATAGACTCAATAGCTAAGAAAAAAGCGGATGATAGTGCTGATGTAGTAGATAAAAAATGGGCAGAAATAGTATTAGACCCTGAAACAGGTATAAAATCACAAGTAGGTAGTTTACAATCTAAAATAACAGGTGCAGGTGGTATAGAAGAGAGATTAAAAACTGCAGAACAAACAATAACTACTGATGGTATAAGTAACATAGTAAAAGATGTTTATTATACTAAAACAGAAGTAGACAATAAGGTAACAAATGTA
>JBGVLG010000158.1:0-16887 GCA_045124155.1 Anaeroplasma sp. | reverse complement strand
ACTTAATATGTAGTTCACTACATCCATTCCGCATCTTCGATACCAACCTAATCTAGAATTTGCCACCTTGAATATATCTTCATCTTTACAATTGCATTTAAACGCTTTGTTAAGTCTTTGAAGATTAATGTATATTCTCATTGATTTCTTCCTTTGTTTGATAATTATTACTCTTACCTTATGTCTTAACCATTGTCCAAATCTTTCGATAAAACCTTTCATACTTCCTATACGGAAGTAGTTTATCCAACCTCGAATAATTTGATTTAGTTTAGTAAATGTAATTGCTAGTGGAGTTAATACTGCGTGCTTACGCTTAAGTACCTTTTTAACCTTATCATAAAGTTTAATCTTTCGGTCCGTACCGGGTTTGCATTTCCATACATCACTGTTTTTCCAAAATGTAAAGCCTAAGAAATTACTATTAGTTGGTCTTACAATTTTAGTTTTTGTTGCTGAAACCTTAAGAAATAACTTCCTTTCTAGCCAAATTGTTCTAGACTATCTCATCTTACGGAATTTCCATACATCGCTTATAGTGATTCGCAGTATATAAACATTAGGTTCTTTTGTGAGTGGCTTCTCACATACTACGACCTCAGCTGACTTTCTAACTATTTGCTTTTTATTGCACGTATTTTTCGCGTTATGGCCTCCCGGGGTAATTCACTAATCTTTCGTTTTAAAACCTCTTGATTTACTGTCTTGGTTTTACGTTTACCTTTTGGACTTTAGTTTGGAAAGAATCTTATCCACCATTTAGCCTCATCAAGTTTCTATGCATAGGCTAAAGAATTTTGCTAGATGCTTCCTTCACCCATAGCATTACTGTTAACGGCTTGGGGTTTGCTACACTTCTAGGTATTTACACGTGACTGGACTTTCACCAGTAAGATTAGTGCCATGCCGACACACAAAAAAAGCTTAGTTTTAAACTAAGCATCTTCATTAGTATTAGCAATATATTCATCAATTAACAAATTTAAATTTGTCTTTTTCTCTAGAGCATGATCTCCACTTAAAATATAATTCCAGCTCTCAGTTCTGGTCATATGTATACATCCATTAACATAAATAATATTTTTAAAACCTGTAAAGTTATTTTTGTACATAGCAGCAAATTCTAAAGAATCATTTTCTTTTTCCTCATCTGTAGAATTTAACTTATCTGATAATACATCATCAATATTTTGCGAAAAGAAATACATACAATATGGAATTTTTATTTCAGCATTTTTCACCTTAAAAGATATAGGCTGAGAGTAACTTGACATTAATTTCAAAATTTTCTCTTTATTTTTATTTCTTTTTATAATACTATTTTTATCAATAACTTCTATATGATCTCTGTAATAAATTATGCCATCTAGAGATTTATCTTCAATAATTTTATCTATTGGTATACTAACCCCATCAATATCAACAACATGTATTATTCTTCTAACATCCTTAGGAGATAAATGATATTCTTGTAAATATGTTTCAACATGTTCATGTATTCTATTTATGACAACAGCTCTATGATTAAATGATATTTTTTGGCAAATATCTCCTCGAGTAATTCTAAATTTTAAAGCATTACCATATTGAGATTCCATATATTTTTTCAGTGGGTGCAGATATTCTTCATCAGAAGGACCTTCAACAATAAAAAGATCAATTTTCTTTTCCATACTACTGTTCCTTATTTCCAATAATATTTGCCTGTTTAAATGCAATTTTTAAATCTACACTATCCATTGGAATATAGAATTCTTCTTTCTGACCTCCTAATTGAAGTGCTCTAATATAAAGACTTCTAAGATTATTTGTTGGCTTGCAATTTCTAAATTTAACAAATCTATTCTTAGGATTTAAAGTTGAAAAAACTATTGAATTAACATCAATTACTTCTAAAACACGAAGATTGTGTGAAGTGAAAATTAATTGTCCCTTTCCACCTAATGAAATAGTCTGAATTAATTGACCTAACAAATATTCATATATACCAGCATCGAATTCATCAATAGCAACTAATGTTGAAGTGTTATTATAACATGAAATTAATGAGGAAACTATTGAAATAATTTTCTTAATTCCTTCTGATTCAAATACTAAAGGTAATGGTTCATTATTCTCAGATCGCATAGAGAAGAAGGAAACATTAACGCATTCTTCATTTTGAGAATTCATAACAACACCAGGAATTTCAAATAGAACAATACGAAAATCAGGTATAATTACAGATAAAATTTCATTACATTGTTCTATCGCTTGTTTAAATACTGGCAAATTATTCTTAGTAATTTCACTTGTTCCAAGAAGATTGCACACTTGAGTGCCAACTGTCACATAATTTTCATCTTGAACACTTACATGAAAATATATTTTATCTGATGCAGAGATTAACGAAGTCTCTCTCATTTTAATAACAAACATTTGAAACTCAGCATATCTATTAAAATCAAGCAAAATATTATTAAGCCACTCATATTTTGCTCTCAAGCATTTTCCAATTCCACCAAATACTATTGACGAAGAATTAGAAACATTAACATAGAACATTTTAGTCAATTCATCGATATCAAACATACCATCATCAAATTCGCTATCATTAACTAAAATTGCTTTCTTTATGTTTTTAGCATTACGATTAATTACAAATTTAAAAGAAAAATTATCATTATAAATTTTAAAATTTTCTTTAGAGAAAGAAATACTTCTATCATTCTTAACATATTCAAGAGTATATTCAATATCAAAATCTCTTTTTTGAAAATCAGTATATGAAAGAAAATAAGTTAGCTTAGATTTTGATGCATCCACATTAATATAATAATATGGAAACTCTGCAACTTTACCTGTCATATTTTGTTTCAAGACATCAATTGCATCAATCACAGCAGTCTTTCCACTTCCATTAGCCCCATATATACCTGTGACTGACTTCATCACATCATTTTCTATTTCAATTGAAGAAGATTTAATATTTTTAAACTCACTAAACTTGATTTTCTTTAATCTAATTACTTTTCCAAACATGTTATCATTCCTCCATGTTAAACACGTATTAATATTATAGCATTTTTATAAACTTTTTCAATGATTTTTTTGCATTTTAGTCATATTAAATGACGATTTTGATGTTTTCTTTATATTTTTAATGCATTTTTAGTTTTTTTATCGACCTGATTACAAACAGGTGCAAAAAAAGTAAAGATGAATATTTCTTTTTCTTTTCGGATATTATATCAGATATAAGCGTCAAGGGAACAAGCATAATGTCACATGGGCGCTGCCTTGTTCTATTTCCTTGACACTATTTTTTGTAATTTACTAAGCTAATGCTTTAGAATAGTATATGCAAGTACTTCTATTTTTATTAATGGTTCTATATATTTATGTATAAAATTGTATGGTGTTGATTTTCCATTTGGATTGAAATGCTTATAAAGATTATTTCTACTTCTAGGTTCTTTACAATACTCTACTATTTTTTTGAGTGATATTTTATCTGTATAAAAATTATATATACTTTCGTTATATAGTATTACAGTAAAGTATTCACACTCATAATATATTTGAGGCCTGACATATCCATAAGTATTAACTACTGAAGAAAAACAAGCAATTGAAATAGAAAAGGTTAAGAAAGAACTAGAACGTTCCAAGATTGTTATTGAAATATAAAAAAAACATCGAAATAAAGGAACGAATGGAAAGAGATTTTCGCTTGTTAAACAGGAGGACAAATACGAAACAATAAAGGAATTTAAAGATAAACCAGGATATAGTATAGGTTGCTTGTGCAAAATCCTCCAAATACCACGTTCTAGCTATTATAAATAGGTTAATAGAGAGATTCCTAAAAAAGAAATACAAGATAATGAATTAGCTCAATTAATAATTGAATATAATGAGGCTTATAATGGAATTTTAGGCTATAGACGTATGACATTATTTATAAATCAATTTAATCAAACCTCTTATAGCGAACAATATATTCATAGATTAATGAAAGTATTACGAATAAAGGCAATAATAAAACAAAAACAAAAACTATATTTATCAGCTATAATTAATTTATATGATAGATCTATTGTCTCATATGTTTTAAGTAATCATAATAATAACAAATTAGTTTATGATACATTTGATTTAGTAATGAAAGAATATCCAAATGCAAAACCAATATTTCATAGTGATAGAGGATTCCAATATATATCTAAACAATTCAAATTGAAATTAGATGAGGCTGGAATGATACAATCTATGTTTAGAGTTGGTAGATGTATTGATAATGGACCTATGGAAGGATTCTCTGGAACATTAAAATCAGAATTGTTTTATGGAATTAAATGGAATGATAAAGCAAAGCTTCGTGAAGCTATAAATAAATATATTAATTTTTACAATAATGAGAGGTTTCAAGCGAAATTAAAAGGCATGACTCCAATCAATTTGGAAATCATGCCAACCCTAATTTATTACCTTTAGTTATTTAATTATTTTAAACTTTGAACTATTCACTTGACAAACCCCAGTTCAAAGGATGATATATAACCATTTATAATTTTATTATTCTGAAGCTGTTGCTTCTGTTTTAGTGTTTTCTTCTTTCTTTGATTTAATATAACCATAAATCCAAGCAACACCAACAAATGATACTACTGCTAATAAAATTGGAACACCAAATTTCATTAGAGCATTCATTCCACCTGTTGTTGTAATAACATTTGAATTTGTATAATATACATACATATTTCTTGTAGTTATTGCTTTATATACTTTATCATATGTTTTTGTTTCTTCAACTAATCTATCATAGATTGCATCTAATCTTGCTTTAAATGCTTCATTATCTGCATCAGATAATGAATCAAGAGCATCAATCTTTATTTTAAGTTTTCTTTGTTCTTCTTTATTTGCAAGTATTGCTGAATCTAAGCTTGTTTTCTTAGTTAATAAAGTATCATTTAATTGTGTAAGTAATGATAATACTTGATCTGTTGTAACAACTGTACCAGTTCCAATACCTTCTAATGCTTCTTTTGCTTCTTTATATGTTTCATTTACTTTTGTAAGTTGAGCATTTAAATATTCTTCTTCTTTAACTAAATCATCCATTGCTATTTCATATCTATGTCTAGCAAGGTTTTTATCATTTACATAACCTACTTGACGTAGTTCTGCTGACATTGTTGAATAGTTTTGTGATGATAAGAAATCTTCAATACTAGCAACCATTGCAGCAAAATTATATGTAACTCCATCAATTGTATATTGAGTACCACCTACTGTACCATTAAAACTATTGAAACCATCTTCTATTAATTGAACTTGAGATTGTAAGTATGCAAGCTTTGCATCAAAGCTTAATACTTCTTTATACATTTTTAGGTTTGTTGTGAAATCCATTGTTTCAATCATTTTTTGAGTTTTATATAGTGGATATTCAATTAAATCCTTTACAAATGCTTTAGCTAATGATGAAGATTTAAATGCCTTTGGTGGTAATGAAATAGTGTAATTTGTAGCTTTTAATTCTGGTTCTGCATCTTCTTTTTCAGTTTCCCAATATATTCTTTTTACATTAATTGTAAATTTATTACTTCCAAATAAATAATCTAAATTTATTGTTGAATAATCATAATTAGTTTTTCCTTCTTCGTAAAGCTTTTGATTATTTTCAATAATTGTATTAACATTTTCTTCAACAATTACATCTTGGTAGTTAAATCTAGTACCATCAATATATGTACCATCACTAATTCCAGGGATTCCTGAATAATCAAATTGAACTTCATAAACCTCTTCACTAGGGCTTACTATAAATACTATTATTATTAATGATAATAGTAATACGACTCCACTAACTATCGCAGCAGGAATTTTACCTTTTAGTATCCAACCAAAAATATCACCTAGTGATACTCCTTGTTCTTGTAAATTATTATCTTCCATAAATACACCTTTTATTACTATATTGTAATAACAACCTTTCAATAAAATCAAATTGATTATATCATTAAAAGATTAATTTTAAAATACTTTTTTCGATATTTTTCTTAATCTTAGTTTAAGTAATTATTAATATTAGTCTTAATTCATAAATATAGTAATTATAATAAGATATTTTAGTTAAAACTAAACTAAGAATATTATAGATGAATTAATGTATATAGAATTAGGAATTTATTTTATAAATATTTATATTGATAAATTAAGTGAATTCAATTTGATTTAAATTTTAATGAAATAATTATTTTATTTAATTAATTATAATAATTTATAAATTAATTTTATTTATTTTTATTAATTATTGTGCCATTATTTTTATAAATAGAGTTTGCAGGTATTACACCTCTTACACATGATGTAGGATATATATTTGAATTATTTCCAATTATAGTTCCTGGATTTAAGACAGAGTTACAACCTACTTCTACATAATCACCTAAGAAGGCTCCTACCTTCTTTACTCCTGTTTCAACATTAGTATCTTCATTATGTATAACCACTAATGACTTATCACTTCTTACATTAGAAGTGATAGATCCAGCTCCCATGTGTGATTTATATCCTAATATTGAATCACCAACATAATTGTAGTGTGGAACTTGTACGTTATCAAATAGGATGACATTTTTTAATTCAACTGAATTTCCAACAACACAATTATCACCTACTATTGCAGATCCTCTAATAAACGCACAATGCCTTACTTCTGTATTAGCACCAATTATACATGGAGCACCTAAATAAGCTGAAGGAAATATCTTAGCTGTCTTATGAACCCAAACTTGAGGTTGTATTTCATTATATTCATTTTTATCTAGGTTATTACCTATTCTAATTATTTCTTCTTTAATTCCTTTTAAAGCTTCCCATGGATAAGTAAATTTAGATAAATATTCAACCATAAGAGTAGCTTTATTTTGATATAATTCATTTATTGTTAGATTCATAATTTCCTCCACATTATGAATATTTAAGCACTATAAAACATAAATTACTTAAAATTCAATCTTTGCATCCTTAAGAGATGGATGTTTCTTATCCTTTTCAGATAATAGCACTTCACCTTCAAATGGCCATATAATACCTACTTCAGAATCATTCCACATAATACCACCCTCATCTTCTGGATGATATATTTCATCACATTTATAGCAGAATGTTGCAGTTTCTGATAATACTACAAATCCATGTGCAAATCCACGTGGTATCATAAATTGATTACCTTTTTCAGCAGATAATACTACACCTTCCCATTTACCGTATGTAGGTGAATTCTTACGTAGGTCAACGCATACATCAAATACCTCACCTTCAATACATCTAACAAGCTTAGCTTGAGGGAAAGTTTTTTGGAAATGTAATCCTCTTAATACACCAGCTTTAGATTTAGATTGATTGTCTTGTACAAACACATAATCTAAACCAGCAGCTTTAAAGTCAGATTCTTTATATGTTTCCATAAAGTATCCTCTATTATCACCATATTTCTTTGGTTCAATAATAATTACATCTTTAATTGATGTTTCAATAAAATTAAAATTTCCTATTTGTTTATTTGTCATTTTCATACACCTTCCTAAACTACCTTTTTCCTGCGTTCTTTTACAAAATTTAACACTTTTTTTATAAGATCAAAAATAAATTTATCTCGTAGCATAAGTAAAATTAAAATATAAACCAACGAACCTAATGCTACTAAGCAAATAAAACTAAACATAGAATAATTATTCCAGCCCTTTTGAATAATAAAAATACAAAACATCATAATTGAACCAGCAATCAAATATTTCCAAGATATTCTAAGTATTTTTGAGAGTGATATAATTTTTTCTTTTTTGATAAAAAAAACTAGAATTATAGTATTCACAAATTCTGTTATCGCAGTAGAGATTGCTGCGCCAATTGCACCCCAAAAACGAATAAAAAATAAATTTAGAACAATATTAATTGTTGCTGCTATTGTGGTAGATATCGTCATTCTACTTTCTTTCCCTATTGCAATAAAATACTGTGTACCAAATGTTTCCGTAAATCCAGTCAAAACAAAACGAACTGACATTATTTGCATTAAGAGTGGAACGTCTGCATATCCAGGGCCTAAAAACCAACTTGAAAGATTTTTCGATAATACTACAAAACCCATAATCATCGGAATAGATATAATCCAAGTATAGTTAGCAGAAAAATATAAATGTTCTTTCAAAGAATCAAAATTTTTATTATGATAATCGTATATGTTTCTTGGCGTTAATACAGGAGAAATTACAGTTATTAAAACTAAGGCAATGCTATTAATTTTATATGCTTGTTCATAACATCCATTATCATAATCCGGATTTTTGGACAATAAACCAATCATCGTTTTATCAAAAACGCAATAAAATGTTGCTGCTAGTGTAGGTAAGAAAATCATCAAAGATGGAATAATATGTTTTTTTAATTCTATTTGTTTTATATTAATATGCTTAACTTTTTTTAGTACTGATGGCCACATAGATAAATTAGCAATTATATTTGAAACAGATATAATTGAACAATATATCCACAAATCTGACTCTTCTTTTACAAGACAAAAAACCCCGACAAGACCAATAAGCTTTATAATTGTTGTCCTTATTGCAAGAATTTTAAAGTTTTCTATACCTTGATAAAAAAATGAAATATCAAAAATACAAGCGAAAACCTGTATTCCCAAGATTAAAATGAGACTATTATAGTTATTACCAAAAACATTAATAAAACATAAGACAAACAATAATAAAATCGAAATAAAAGAAAAAAACAATTTTAATATTACTATTTCCCAAAAACATTTACTCAGTTTATCCTTATCATCTCGTTGCGAAGCAATCAGCCTTTGTCCATAAACAACAAAACCTAAATTTGCTATCAAAATAAACCATGTAACAATTGAGTTAGAAAAGCTTATTCTTCCATTCCCTTCTTCATAAAAAATACGAGCTAAATATGGAGTTGTTGCCAATGGAACAATAAGTGTCACAATTTGACTAATCAAATTAAAAATAAAATTAATCTTTAAGTCAATTTTTTTCATTATAATTTATTGCTCATTTCAGTAGTTTCAACAATTTCTTTTATTGTTTGAATATATCTATATTCATTCTCACAATCAGCTTCTAAATATGCTCCTTCTCCCCATTCATTCCATGCAAAAATAAAAACAAATTCTTTATTCTCATTAACTGTCTTATTATAAACATTTTTAAAATATTTTTTAAATAATTCCGGAGTACTACCTTTAAAAATTAGTCCTCTTTTCCCTTTTCTTGCAGTATTATCCCAATCTGTAAAACAAGAATAATAATACTTATCTGGTAATTGTTTTTTCATCAAAGATCTAGTGAAATTCTTATAACTAATAACATCCAAAAAGTATTTATGCATAAAGTTATTTTTTATGAATCTATTATGAATAAATCTTTTTAAACGCCATAAACTATACGCATATTTTTCTCTTGTAAAGCCGGATTTATTAGGCTCAAAATCAACCTTTGCGCTTATTACATCATCAATGATTTTCACTCCAAAATCACCATTTATCATTTGAATAAGATATATACCATCATATCCATGCTTTACAGCAAGTTGATTCCAAATTGATATTTTCTCATGAAAATCCTTTATTCTATCTATTCTATAAATCATTAATACAGGTTTATTATTAACTTTAATATATCTATCATCCATGAAAAAGTCCAGCATGTAATAAAAATGATTTTCCCAATCGTTTGGATTATCATATTTTTGTTCAATCAATAGTTCATAATCACCTTTTTTATCATTCCAGGTATTTCTCCATTCTTCGTTACACCACGCAAAGCAATAATCAATGGAAATTGTTTTCTCTCTTAACAGATTTTCCGCTGGTTTTTCTAATATTTTCCTACCATTAAACCAATAATGATAAAACACAAAACCATCTACAGAATTTTGCTTAGCAATCTTTGCTTGTTCTTTCATAACACTTACATCTGATAAATCATAATAGTTATTTTTATAAGGAACCCTGGGCTGATTTTGCCATTTTTTATACTTAACACCTTTTTTTGTAGTTATCCATTCTGTAAAACCTTCCCCATACCATTCGTCATTCTCCGGAATTCTATGATATGCAGGTAAATAATACGCTAAAACTTTTGGTTTCATTCCATCTCATCCTTTCAAAATTTATTGATTAAAATTTTAATTTTAAAATTAATGATATGATTATGAGGAATTATTTTTTTTGTGAATAATAATTTTAATTTTGAAAAAACATTCTTTTTGTACTTAGAACAAATTGTAATATATTTTTTATCATCGGCGGAAATTAAATTTGAATATCCTTCTAATATTTCTCTTGACAAATCGGAAATATGATACTTCCTTTTTATAGTACGAGCAATACGTTTTCTTAATGAGGTTTTCTTTTCATTTACCCCAATAAGATTGTTCCCGTGTTGCCTATAATTTATATATGCATTATGGTCATAAACAAATTTAGCGCAAAATACTGATAACAAAAAGTAATAATGATCATGTAAAACAATATTTTTTGGTCTATATTTACATGCTAATATCTTAAAGTCACGATCGAAAACCATTGTGCATCCTGTACAAATATTTTCACAAAGATACTTATATCTAATGTCAAATTCTGGCGATGATTCATACGTTTTTTTTATAAAATGCATATGTTCATCTACAACATTTTGATTAGATATGTATAAATGCCCATTGATACAGTCCTCTTGTTTTTTCAACATATTAATTGCAACGATTAATTTTTCTTTATCCCATACATCATCTTGATCAGAAAACGCATAATAATCATACTTATCATCACATGAATTTAATAAATCAATAAAATTATATGTAAAATTTTTATTTATATCATTTTCATAAAAATCAAAATTCGAATACTTTTCTTTATATTCATTTAATATATCTAAGGTACTATCTGTTGAACAATCATCAGCAACTTTAATATGAACATCCACGCCTTTTTGATTTAAAATAGAATCTAATTGTTCTCTAAGATATTTATCTCCATTATATGTGCATACAAGTACAACACAGGAATTATTTTTTTTCTCCATAATTTTTCTCCATGAATCTCATATATTCTCCCGACAATATATGATCTATCCAATCTTGATGTTCTAGGTTCCATTTAATAGTAGGTCCTATTCCTGTTTCAAATGTATATTTAGGTTTCCAGCCTAATTCATTCATTAGTTTAGTCGGATCCATTGCATAACGTAAGTCATGCCCTGCTCTATCTTTTACATATGTAATCAAAGATTCAGGTTTACCTAATTCTTTAAGAATAGTTTTAACTACTTCAATATTAGTTCTTTCATTATGCCCACCTACATTATATACTTCACCATCTCTACCATTTCTAACTATTAAATCAATAGCAGTACAGTGATCATATACATGTAACCAGTCACGTACATTTGCACCATTTCCATATACTGGAAGGGGTTCATCAGCTAAAGCTTTTTTTATAATTAATGGAATTAGTTTTTCAGGGAAATGATATGGTCCATAATTATTTGAGCATCTACTTATTGTACATGGTAAACCAAATGTTCTATGGTATGCCATAACAAGTAAATCAGCTGAAGCTTTTGATGCTGAATATGGACTAGATGTATGAATTGGAGTATCTTCTGTGAAAAATAAATCTAGTCTATCTAATGGTAAATCACCATATACTTCATCTGTTGATACTTGGTGATATCTTTTGATACCATATTTTCTACAAGCATCCATTAATGTTTGTGTACCAATAATGTTTGTTTGCAGGAAAATACCTGGATTTTCAATACTTCTATCTACATGTGATTCTGCAGCAAAATTGATTACATAATCAAATTTTTCTTCTTCAAATAATTTATACACTGCATCTCTATTACATATATTTTCATGAACAAACTTAAAATTAGGTTTGTCCATAATAGGCTCAAGAGTTTCTAGATTGCCTGCATATGTTAATGCATCAATACATACAAATTCATCATTTGTATAAGTATTAACCATATAATGGCAGAAATTACCACCTATAAATCCTGCCCCACCGGTAATTAAAAATTTAGACATGTTATTCTATCTCCTTTAAATATCTTGCTAATGCATCCTTCCAATCTGGAAGTCTATTAAATCCTTCGTCTTCAAGGGATTTCTTACTCATCCTTGAATTTAATGGTCTATCTGCTTGTTGAGGTACCATTTTTTTATATTCCTCTGTAGTAACATGGTTTATTTTAACACTTTTATTAGATAATTTAAATATTTCTTCTGCAAATTGTGCCCAAGAAATAAATCCCTCATTAGTTGCATGATATATACCATATTTATCGGTTTCAATCATATCACATAATAATTTAGATAAATCATATGTATATGTAACTGAACCAATTTGATCATAGACAACACTAAGTTCAGTTTTTCCCATATCTGCAAGTTTTAACATGGTTTTAACAAAATTGTTTCCATTTTTACCGAATACCCATGAAATACGAACTATGAAATATTTGTCTAGTATATTCATAACAAAATCTTCACCTTTAGATTTTGTTATACCATATATAGATAGTCCGCTCTTTGGATCATTTACTTCAAACTCTTTTGTACCTTTTCCATCAAACACATAATCTGTTGAGATATATACCATTTTAGCATTTACTTCTTTGCATGCTTCTGCTATATATTTTGGACCTAAAGCATTTACTTCATATACTTTTTCAGGCATCTGTTCAGCTTTATCAACTTGAGTCCAAGCTGCGTTGTGCATTACTACATCTGGTTTATAATCATTAATAAACTGATGAACAGCATTTTCATCAGTTATATCTAAATCATTAATGTCTATCCCTTTAACTTTAGTATATCCACGTTCTTGAAGTTCTCTAACGCAGTCATATCCAAGTTGCCCATTAACTCCAGTTACTAGAATTTTCAATTTATTTAACATATATGGCCTCCTAGTACCTTATTTTACCATTTGCAACATTAATTAAATGTTGACCATATTGATTTTTTTTCATTGGTTCTGCAGTAGCTAATAGTTCATCTTTCGTAATCCATCCGTTATTAAATGCTATCTCTTCAATGCAAGATACCTTTAATCCTTGATGTTCTTCAATCATATTAACAAATGCAGTTGCTTCTGCAAGAGATTCATGTGTTCCAGTATCTAACCAAGTGAATCCTCTGCCAAATGTAATAACATCAAGATTATTATCTTCGAGATACATTTGGTTTAATGTAGTAATTTCTAATTCTCCACGAGGAGATGGTTTAACATTATTTGCCATTTTTGATACACCTTTTGGATAAAAGTATAAGCCAACCACTGCATAATTTGATTTTGGTTCTTTTGGCTTTTCTTCAATTGAAATAGCTTGTCCATTTTCATCAAATTCAACAACACCAAATCTTTCAGGATCTTGAACATAATATCCAAATACAGTAGCTCTACCATTATCTGCATTATCTACAGCATTACGTAATGCTTTTTTTAATCCATTACCGTAAAAGATATTATCTCCAAGTACCATACATACATCATCGTCACCAATAAATTCTTCTCCAAGTATAAATGCTTGTGCTAAACCATCTGGAGATGGTTGAACTTTATATGATAGATTTAAACCAAATCTTTTGCCATCTCCTAAAAGATGTTCAAATCTTGGAGTATCATCTGGTGTTGATATAATCAATATATCTCTAATACCAGCTAACATTAATGTTGATATAGGATAATATATCATTGGTTTATCATATATTGGTAACAATTGCTTACTTGTTACCATTGTTAGTGGATATAAACGTGTCCCACTGCCACCTGCTAAAATTATACCTTTCATATTATTCTCCTTTACTATCGTTTAAATATAAATTAATTAGAGCAATTGCATTTTCCTTATTTTTAGAAAAAATCTTTCTCAGTTTTAAAAATCTTAATTGATTTTTTATGTTTTTTTTATAATTAATATTGTACTTCTTACAAACATATCTATATGATTCTAAATATCTACTTCTTTGATTTAAATCAAATTTATTATACTCTCCAGACCCTTCCATGTGAATTATACATTTTTTATTAATATATCCAATCTTTTTTGTAATTTTTAAAACTCTTTGTGTTAAATCAAATTCTTCATTGTACATGAAAATATTCTCATCAAACATACCAACTCTAAAAAATAAATCTTTTTTTATAAAAATATCCGCACCAACTATATAATATTTTTTCGGATTAAAAATATTTATTTTTTTTGCTATTCTATTCAGCAAAGCAGATTTTATAGTATAAGAATTATTATATCTGCATGAAAAATTAGATTTTTTATCTATAGTTAGAAGTTTCATTCCAAACATATCATACTTTTCGAACTGTTTTAATGCGTATTTAAATACTGGTTCAACAATGACTGTATCCGGGTTTAAAAATAAAAGGTATTTCGAAGCCGCACATTTAGCTCCAATATTGTTCCCGCTTCCATATCCGTTATTCATATTACTAATATATTTCATTTGTAATGAAAACTTTATATTTTTCAAATAATTCAATATTTCGTCATTTTCTGAATTATCCACAATAACAACTTCTAATTGATCATCTATATCATTGTATAATTCGATGGATTCTAACAAATTTAAAATTAGTTCTTTATGATGATAAGTTACTATTATTATCGACAGTAACATGTTCTCCCTCCTTTATTTGATTCATTCTAATGGAAGAATAATGCTTGCATAAAATTAATTCCAGTAAAATCACCCAATAAAATTGGAGATTATATGTGATTCCGCATATCAGTAGAATTACAATAAATAATAAAACATTAATATTGTATTTTCTTGTTCTCAATGACTTTGAAATAATAATGTAATAAAATAAGATAAAACCAATTATGCCTTGACTTAATAAGATATTTACAAAATCGCTTTCTACAACCCATAAAATATTATTATATTGACCATAATATTTACTAAAAAAAATACCAGAAGATGCTATTCCTACTCCAAATAATTTACTAATTAATGTGTTTTTTAAATATATATCTGATAATGATTTATAATAACTAAAGTGAACTGCACTACTTGTTCCCCCAATAGTACTATTTATTTGCAATATCCTAGTAATCAGCATTGTTAATGCATTTATAACTTTATCAAAAATAAAACTTGAACTAAAAATTAAAGTAATTATCGTTAATAACAATATTAACATTTGTTTTGGTCCAAATTTTATTCCGTCTTTTAATAAATTTTTAAAAAATTTGCATAGTGAGAATACTAAGCATAAAGCTAAAGCTATATACATCGTAGCACTAGAAGTGTAATATGTAACAACAATGCATATGACTTTTAAAATAATAGACTTATTAAACAAAAATAAATATACAATAACAGGTATAAGATTTGCAGGGTGCCAATGTAACCCTGAGCATACCGCCTTTCCGTCCCTATATGTACTATATGCTCCATCCATTTTTAGCAGATCGTTAAAAACTATTTTATTGAAATCTAAACACCAAAACTCTGATGTAATAAATTGAACTAACGCCCAAAAAACCTGTATATAACACGATATTTTAAATCCTTTAAGAAAACTATCTGTTTGGGAAGAACCATTTATTAACATATATATTAAAAAAACTAATGCATAATTTATAAAGCCATTAATTGAATTCAATTGATACCTTGAATCAAAATCATTATTAATAAAAGTTAGAACAGTAGTCACTAAAGAAACAAATATAAACACTAAAAATATAGAATTCCCTTTAACTTTTATTCTTTTTGTAACCAAGAAATATACCGCTATTATAATTAATAATGTTGTGAATATCGTAACATTGAAAAATTCAAACACTTGAATTGTCGAAAAAAAACCCAATAATAGCATTAATTTATTATCAATTTTTTTAGTCACGATATCACCACCTACCTTTTTCATCCTAACATTATTTAAACAATATTTTTATCAAAAAACAAAAATCAAGCCAATATCTTTTAAATAATCTCTTCGGTTCTTTACATAATCTATATAACCATTCTAAGCCTAATTTACTCATCCATTTTGGCGCCCTCTTAATATTCTCAGCTAGAAAATCAACAGTTGCTCCTGCACATACATATACAGTTTTATTTAGTTTATCTTTATTATTTTCAAAAAACAATTCCTGTTTTGGAGCGCTTAAACACAACAAAACTATATCAGAATTTGAGTCATTAATTTCATTTATCACCTGCATAGTTTTTAAGCTATTTTTTTCAAAGCCAAACTCTGGTGAATAATATCCATTAACATTTACATTTTGATACTTTTTCTTAATGTTATTACATGCCTTTTCAGGAACTGTTCCAATACCACCGACAATAAAAATACTATACTTTTTTTCATTACATAAATCCAATATAGGATATATCAAATCCGAACCAGATACCTTATATTTTAATTTATTATGTGATAGCCAAATCAACGGCTTACCATCAACAACAGATATTGCACTATTATTTATTACTTTTCTAAATTGCTCATTCTTATACGAAATTCTCATCATATCCAGATTTACAGGTACTACTATTCCCTGTTCTTTCGATTGAATCATACTATCTATTCGTTCAACAGTTTGCTTCATCGAATAATTATTAAGTTTTAAATGTTTTAGGTTAACTTTACCATCTTTTTTTCCATAAACCACAGATTCCTTGTTAGCTCCAATAATTTTTACATAATCAAAATCTACATCATATTCGTCATATCTTGTTTTTTTATAATATAGTTTACCTATTCCTGCTTTATTAGCAGCTTCTAAATCAGACATTTTATCTCCTATAGCAATGGAAACTATCGGATCAATATTA
>JBGVLG010000157.1:0-10140 GCA_045124155.1 Anaeroplasma sp. | reverse complement strand
AATATAAATTAATGATAAAAGTATAGTTTTTTTCTATACTTTTTTCTCTTTTTGTGGTATAATTAAGTATAGAATAGTGGTGATTATTTATGTATAAAAGATCTGATTTTACAAAAAAATATTATAAAACTGGTGAAGTAGCTAAAATATTGAATTTAACTAAGAAAACTATTCAAAATTATGATAATAGTGGTAAATTAAAATTTATTAGAACATCTACTAATTATAGATTGATGACTAGAGATGATTTATTAGAATATCTTGATAATGAAGGATTATTATGTGATTCTTCTTTAGAAAGAAGAGATGTGATTTATGCTAGAGTGTCCTCTAATGAACAAAAAACAAAAGGTGATTTAGATAGACAAGCAATGTATCTAATAGAACATGTTGATAATTTAATTAATCCATTAGTATTAAAAGAGGTTGGTAGTGGATTAAATGATAAAAGAAAAAAATTAATTGAATTAATTAATTTAGTATGTAATGATCAAGTTAGAAATGTATATGTAACTTATAAGGATAAGTTAACTAGATTTGGTTTTAATTATTTAAGTGAAATGTTTAAAGCTCATAATGTGGAAATAATAGTTGTTAAGGATATAAATGAAGAAAAGGATGTTAAGGAAGAATTAGTTGAAGATATGATGTCTTTAATAGCTAGTTTCTCAGGTAAGCTTTATGGAATGCGTAGTAAGACAAATAAAGGAAGGAAATAAAATGACTGAAATTAATAATTTGAATGATTTAAAGAAATATGCATCAAATGATACAATAATAAAATGCTTAACAGAATTTATTATGGAAATATATGGGGAATATAATAGCCATGATAAAAATTTCGTTTGTAATTATCAAGTAAAAAAAGGAAATTCAATTATTGCTGAATTTACTAAAAAAGAGGATGCTTTAATGTTTATAGAAGCATATTCTAACTATGATAAGAGAACAAATTGTAAGTTGATAGAAAATATAAATAATTTGGAGTAATTATGGAAAAACAATTTACACTAGAAACAAGGCTATCATTAGATGATGAGGCTAAAAAATATTTAAATGAATATATAACTTTTTATAATATGATTAGTCGTAACTTGTGGCAAATTGTTAGAAAATCAAATTTTAAAGAGGTATATAAAAGAAGTGATTTTAATACATATGCTTGTAATAAGTATAATATATTAAAAAGAACTGCTAATTCAATATATAGTGAATTATTATCTAAAAAGAATTCATTATTAGAATTAAAGAAAACAGAAATATATAATTGTAATATTAGATATAGTAAATTGTCTATAGAAAAAGATAATTTAAAAGAAAAGATTAATAAATTAAAAGCTAAAGTTAGTATTAATAAAGCTACTAATAAAGAATTAATTAGATATAGAAAATATAAACAAAAATATTATTTTTTATGTAATAAAATTAATAATTTAAAACAAAAAATTAATAATCTTAAAATTGATATAGAGAATAAAAAAGTATCATTATCCTTTGGAGGGAAGAAAAACTTTAAGGCTCAATATAATTTAAAAGCTAATAATTATAAAACAATTATTAAATGGAAAAATACCTACAAAAAGAAAAGAGATAAAAATATATTTTATTTAGGCTCAAAGGATGAAACTAATGGAAATCAATTAGCTCAACTAGCATATTCTTCTATTACAGATAATTTTTCATTAAAATTAAGAAAAGAAAAGAATTATGAAACAGAATCAAAATATTTAACAATTAATAATATTAAATTTAAATATATGAAATCTGAATTAATTCAAATATTAAATAATCACAAAAATAAACAAAATCAATTACCATTATCATATAGAATATATAGAAAAAATAATAAATGGTATTTACAAGTAATTATTACAATAATAACTAATGATTATGATACAAGAAAAGAATATGGAGTAATTGGATTAGATTTTAATTCAGGATTTATTTCCTTAAGTGAAACAAATGAAACTGGTAATTTAGTAAAATTGAAGCATTATCCTCTTAAGTATCATGGAGGAGGAAATAAGGCAGAAAATGAAATGCTAAATACAATAAATCAAATAGTCAAATATGCTCATAGTGTAGGGAAAGATATAAGTATTGAGAATTTAAATTTTAACAATACCAAGGCTAAATCAATAAGCTCAAATAATAAATATGAAAAAGCTTATAATAAAATGATACATACATTAGATTATTCTAGATATATTTTCAGATTAGAAAATAAATGTCACAAATCAAAAGTATCTCTTAATAGAGTAGAGGCATTTTATACAAGTAAAATAGGATATGAAAAATATTCGAAAGAAAGAAAAATGACAATACATCAAGCAGCAAGCTTCGTAATAGCTAGAAGATATCAAGGTTTTAAAGAAAATTAATCAAAAAGAATTCTTTTAAGGCACCAATAATACCAAGTGATATTGTTAGTGTTACTTAAAGGGATAAAAACAATTAATATTGTAGTATTTTATGTATCCCCCTTATACTTAGTAATCTATTTATGAGGAGAATAGAATATCTATGATATTAATATAATAGCCTAACCGTAAGGGCTGAAGTATGGTGATTTCTATAGTTTACTATACTTTTTGTTACGGCATATTGTATTTCATCAATTAATAATGAATAAGAGTATTGCTCTAAAAAATACTTAGGATCAGATAATGCTAAATTTCTAGCATCTAGATCATCTAAAGTTACATAATTCATATTATCATCTTTAATCATCTGTAACATTGTTGATTTACCAACTTGTCTTGCTCCTGAAATTACAATTACAGGAAATTCATTTGTCATTTTTTTAATTGTTTTTTCAATTGTTCTTTTAATATACACCATTAATCACGTCCTTTTTGGATTGCAATTCCGTTTTAGCCGTTCTTCTTGCTTAAGTCAATAGAAAATTTCAAGATTCTATTTCAAATAATAATTACTGATAATAGAAATGGATTTCCAAATACAGAAACTATTTAGTAGAACTAGAAACTTAGTTGCTTCTTTAATCTTTTCACCTTAATCAGGTGATTGATATATCACTGTATCTCCGTATACAATAGACTTTTAAAATACTTTATGTAGCTATCAGATAATAATTATGTTATAATGGCATTGTCTAGGAGTTAATGAATATGAAGATAAAAATATTCCAACTTAATATGAGCAATAAGCCTTATCGCTAAAATGCGGTAAGGCTTTTATTTTTGAGAAAAGGTAGGATTTATATTATGAATAAAACAAGAGAAATTACAATAATTGAGAAAGAATATTTTGATGATTTACAAAGGATTAAAGAAACTATTAGAACAAACCAAAACAAAGCTATGATTGTTGTAAATAGGGCTATGATTATGACATATTATGAAATAGGTACTATTATTAATCAAAGAAAACAATGGGGAAATAAATATATAGAAAGATTATCTAATGATTTGAAGAATTATGGTAAGGGATATTCAACTCAAAATCTTTATAGAATGTCATCTATTGCAAACGAATTTACTTATTCCGAATTATTCTCCCAATCTGGGAGAGAAATTCCATGGCGAACATTAACTGAAATAATACATAAATCAAATTCTCATGATGAAATGATATGGTATATAGAACAAACTCATAAAAATGGATGGAGTAGATCTATGTTAACTAATCAAATCGCTATGAAAGCATATGAACGCAGCTTAATTAATCCTATTACTACAGAAATAATTACTACTTCTAATAACTTAACTAATGAATTATTTAAAGATACCTACGTTTTTGATTTCATCGATAAAGAAAAAATAAAAAATGAAAAAGATTTAAAACAACAAATGGTTAATAACATCATTAGATGCTTACAAGAATTAGGTCCTGGATTTTCTTTAGTAGGTAAAGAATATAAATTATCAACTCCTACAAACGAGGAGTTTTATGTAGACTTATTAATGTATCACACTAAAATACATGCATATGTAGTTATTGAAATTAAAATAGGGAAATTTCATCCTGCTGATTTAGGACAGTTAATTTTTTATGTTAACGCAATGGATGAATTAGAAAAAACAGATTTAGATAATGATACAATTGGTCTTCTATTATGTAAAGATGCTGATAGTTTTGTTGCTAAAACATCATTAAAGAAAAATAAACTACCACTTGGTATATCCAAATATAAATTCATTGAAGAATTACCAGAATACTTAGAAAGAAAATTAAAAGAAATAAAGGGATGATTTAATCATCCCATATATAGCATTATAGTATCTCCTTCTTTTATCTTTTCACCTTTATCAGGTGATTGATATATTACTTTATCTCCATCACCATAAAATACATAATTATAAAAAGATGTATTTTTTATTTCTTTTTTAGTTTTACCAATATAATTATCTACCTTATATGTTGGTGTGTCTAAGAACCATCTCAAGTTTTTCTCTATTTGATTTTCATAATCTCTATTTACTCCTAAATAGGTAAGAGATTGTTCCATTATTTCACCAACTAAAGGAGCGGCAACTACACCACCATATTGAGTACAATTGTTTGGTTTATCTATAGCTAAATAGCATACAATTTCAGGATCATTCATAGGTGCCATACCTAAAAATGATAAAATATAATGCCCTGCTTCATATCCACCAGTAGATGAGATTACTTGCGCAGTACCTGTCTTACCTCCAACTCTATAGCCTTCAATAAATGCATTTCTTCCTGACCCCTTCGCAACAACACATTCTAATGCATATTTCATAATATCAGTAGTTTTTTCTGATAATATTTTTCTTTTTATTTGTGGTCTATTTTCATATATTTTTTCTCCAAAATAGGTTTCTATTTCTTTTAATACAAATGGTTTATATAAATTTCCTTGATTTACTGCTGCAATACTTGCCATTACGAGTTCAATTGGAGTATACGCACTAGATTGACCAAATCCTTGAGTTGCAAGTTCAACAGGACCACAATTATCTTTATTAACTATAATAGATTTACCTTCTCCACTTAAATCTATTCCTGTTTTTTCAGTCATTCCAAATAATTCTAAATATTTATAAAATCTTTCTACTCCTATTCTTCTTGCAAGCTCCATAAAGCAAACATTACATGAATTTTGAATACCTTCTAAAAATGTTTGAGAACCATGTCCTCCACTTTTCCAGCATCTAATTTTTCTATCTGCAACAACACAAGAACCACCACAAAATATTCTATCATTAATATCAAATAAACCCTCTTCTAATGCCATTGAATAGGTTAATATTTTAAAAGTAGATCCTAATTCAAATTGAGTAAATATAGGTAAAATTCTATTATAAATACTACTATCATAAGCTTGATAATTACTAGGGTCAAATGATGGAAAGGATGACATTGCTAAAACCTCTCCTGTTTTAGCACTTATCATTAATCCCATCATTTTTATAGGATTATATAATTCATTTGCTTTATAAATAACATTATCTAGTATTTGTTGAAGTTTAATATCAATTGTTAAATATATATTCATTCCTGGTACTGTATTTTTATAAGTTGATACTGTATCATGCATTAAATTACCTTTTGCATCTGTATAAATAGATAAAGCTCCATTTTGTCCTTTTAAATAATCATTATATTTATATTCAATTCCAGATAATCCTTCATTATCTACTCCACAAAAGCCTAATAATGAAGCTAATGATTCATTATATGGGTAATATCTTTTTGTATCAAGTGAAATATATATTCCATCAAGCTTATTATTAGATATTTCTAATGCTTTTTTATAATCTATCTTTCTACCCTCTGGTTTTATAATTTCCATAGAATTATTTTTATTTAAATGTTTAATAATTGTTTCTTTATCTACTTCTAATATATTAGATAATACATCAGCTGTATATTCTTTATTCTTAATCTGCTTATTAATTGAGACAACTGTATAACAAGCTTCATTACCTACAATTATTTCTCCATTTCTATCATAGATATTTCCTCTAGGGGCATATATAGATACATCTCTACTCCATAAATCTAAAGCCTTTAAATCAATTTCATTTGAAGAAACAAATGTAATATAACCTAATTTTACTAGTATAGATGAGAATAAAAATACTAAAATAATAATACATATATTTATTCTTTTTTTTATTAAATTCTTATCCATATAATCACCATTAGAATATATGCATTAAATTATAATAATAGATAAATAATAAAAATCATTATATATAAATTTAATTAGTGTTTTTGTGTTTTTTATTATAAAATGACAAAAATTTCGAATAATATTTTATTTTTTTATTAAATAATTAAAAATAATTCGTATTTTTTTAATTTTTATGAATTTTTATATTGACAATGTTTTTTTGATGCTATAATTAGTATTAACTATCAAAATAAAGGGGAGATTGATATTATGAAAAAAAATTATTTAAATTTGCAGCTGGTGCTTTATCTGTGGGAGCAGCAGTATGTGCTTTAGCTTCATGTGGAAGCTCATCTGACACAGTAAAATTAGGTTTAATTGCTAATCTATCGGGTTCAGCATCATTTTATGGACAACAGGTTAAGCATGGTGCAGAGCTTGCTGTAAAGGATATTAACGCAAGTGGTGGTATTAATGGAAAAACTGTTGAGCTAGTAGTTAAAAATGATGCTCAAGATACTACTACTGCTGCTCAACAATATAATGCATTAGTTGATGAAGGTGTAGTTGGTATTGTTGGTGCAGTTATATCTAGTACTTCTGAGGCTGTTGCTGAACAAGCAGCTAAAGATAATTTTCCAATGATTACTCCTTCTGGTTCTGCAGCTTCTATTACAGAAAACCGTAATTCTGTATTCCGTGCTTGTTTTACAGACCCTGACCAAGGATTAACTTTGGCTAAATTATGCAAGGATTTAAAAACTAAGGCTAATGATGATGAATATAAAGTAGTATTATTTAAAGATTCAACTCAAAATTATTCAACTGGTATTGCACAAACATTTCAAGAAGCAGTAAATGATACGACTTATGGTGTTACAATTGTTGATACAATTGAATATGCTGGTTTAGATAAGCTTCAAACAAATCTTGATACTTTCTATACTAGAGTTTGCGGATATGAAGGTGTTGATGCGGTTGTATTCCCTGATTATACTAATGCTGATTATCAAGTTGTAAATAAATTCCGTTCTGGTACTAAATATAATAATGTAACATTTATTGGTGGTGATGGATGGGATGGTACTGAAGCAGTTGATGGTGCTGATGCAACTAAATTATATAACTGCTACTATTCTACTAATCTATATATGGCTGCTGATGTTCCTAGTGTAGTAAAATTCGTTACTGATTTTAAAGCTGATTATCCAGAAGAAGAAACTGTTTCACAATTTGCTGCTTTAGCATATGATGCTGTATATATGTATAAAGGAGCACTTGAGGCTTGTAAATCTACTGATAAAGAAAAAGTTGTTGCAGCAATAAAAGCACTTGAATTTGATGGATTAACTGGTAAGGGTACCTTTAATGATCAAGGTAACCCAGTTAAAACTGCATCAATTGTTACTTGGAATGCTGAAGGCAAATTAAGTTATTATGGTGCAATTTAAAAAGGTTTTATAAATAGTTGTAGGGCCACCGCTGGTGGCTCTTTATGAATATTATAAGGGAGGGTTAAAATGGCACAATTTATACAATATCTAATGAATGGATTATCAACTGGCGCTATTTACGCACTAGTTGCCTTAGGATATACAATGGTATATGGTATTATAAAGTTAATTAACTTTGCACATGGCGATTTCATTATGGTTGGTTGCTATTTAGCTTGGCTTTTAGCTGATTTTATGCTTTTAGGTGGTTGTCCTGGATGGACTGTAGTTTTAGCTTGTACACTAATGTGTATGGTATCTATTGCACTACTTGCAGCTTTTACTGAAAAAATTGCTTATAAGCCATTAAGAAATTCAAAAAAAATAACAGTTTTAATTACTGCCATCGCAATTGAATTAATATTACAAAATTTATGGACTAAAATATTTAATTCTACTATTAAGACATTTCCAGTAGAACAAACCTTTAATTTAGGTAATATTACTATAGGTGAGGTTTCAATTCCTTCTATTATTTTATTAACTATAGGATTACTTGCAATTTGTACTATTGGATTAACAATATTTGTTAAAAAAACTAAATTAGGTAAGGCAATGCAAGCAGTATCTGAAAATCCAAATGCAGCATCATTAATGGGTATAAATGTTAATTCAACTATTTCATTAACCTTTATTATTGGTGGTGCTATAGCAGGATTATCATCTATATTATATTGTGCTTATTATCAAGCAATGACTCCTACATTAGGAGGAATGCTAGGAATTAAAGCCTTTGTTGCGGCAGTATTAGGTGGAATTGGTTCTATTCCTGGTGCGGTATTAGGTGGATTAATTATTGGTGTTATTGAACAGCTTGTAGCTATAAATTGGTCATCATGGATTGATCTTGTAACCTTCTTATTATTAATTATAGTATTATTAGTTAAGCCTTCTGGAATTCTTGGAAAAAATAGAAAGGAGAAGGTATAATATGATGAATTTATTAAAAAGACGTCATGTCAATAAGCTATTAAATACAATTGCTATTGTTATTATGTTAGTAATTTTAACCTTCTGCTTTGGTTCTGGTAAACGTTCAACAATGACATTAATTGTTGATATTTGTATTGCAATATTAATGGCAACTTCACTTAATGTTGCGGCAGGATCATTAGGAGAAATTGTTTTAGGTCATGCAGGCTTTATGTGTATTGGTGCTTATTCAACAGGTATTTTTTTAACTGTTACAGGTACTAATGCCAATTTAGGTTTTTATATTATTTCATTATTAATTGGTGGTATTTCAGCAGGAATTTGTGGATTACTTGTTGGTATTCCATCATTAAGAGTTAGAGGAGATTATTTAGCTATAGTTACTTTAGGCTTTGGAGAAATAGTAAGAACTATTTTTTTAAATTTAAATGTTTGTGGTAATTTACAAGGGGAAATGATTCATTTACCTGATATCTTATCTCCTGTAACTTCTGGAAATATGTGTATATTAATTGCAGCTACAACTGTAGTATTATGTGTATGTATAATTTATATTTTTATGACTTCACGTCATGGTCGGGCTATTTTAGCTATTAGAGAGGATGAAATAGCGGCTGATGCTGTAGGTATTCCTGTAGTACGCTACAAAGTATTAGCCTTTACAATTTCTGCTATTTTTGCGGGTATTGGTGGGGCGATGATTGCTCAAACTAATGGACAGATTACAGCTAATTATTTTAATCTAGATCGTTCTGTTAACTATTTAGTTATGGTAGTATTTGGAGGATTAGGTTCTTATACTGGTGGAATATTATCTGCAATTTTCTTAACATGGTTAAATTTCCAATTAATTGATTTAAATCAATTAAGAATGGTATTATATGCTGTTATATTGATTTTAATTATGCTATTTAAGCCTACAGGCTTATTTGGTATAAAAGAATTCTCATTAAGAGGTACTATTATTAATTTTAGAGTATATATGAAGGCCTTATGGCAAGGAATTTTAGATTTTCCTAAGGATTGTAAAAATAATTTTATTAATTTATTAAATAAAATAAAAGGCTCTTTTAAAGAGAAATTTTCTAAAACAAAGGGTGTAATTCATGTTGAAGATTCTATAAATAATGAAGAATTGAATAAGGAGGTTATGTCTAATGATTAATGATAATAAAGAACCATTATTAGATGTAGAGCACATTTCAATTCAATTTGGTGGATTAAAGGCTGTAGATGATTTTTCAATCAAAATTGAAGAGGGTCAAATTGTAGGATTAATAGGTCCTAATGGTGCCGGTAAAACTACTGTTTTTAATTTATTAACTGGAGTTTATGAGCCTACTCCTACTACTGATGAAAAGGGTAGAGATTTAGGTGTTGGACATGTAAAAATTAATGGAAAGAAAATTCCAAATAAATTAAAGCCTCATCAACTTGTTGATTATGGTTTGGCTAGAACATTTCGTGACCACAAATTTTAACCACCCTACCATTTTATAATAATTTTGGTATCATTTAAGTATATTAAGGAGGTTAAACTATGCCAAGACAATATACTCAAAGGACGCCAGAAGAAAAATATGGTATTGTACAAGATTATTTCTC
>JBGVLG010000156.1:0-1533 GCA_045124155.1 Anaeroplasma sp. | reverse complement strand
TAATTCTATATAGAATTGATTAATTAATAAATCGTGTTCAATTGCAGACTTTCTATTCCAATAATATACGTTCTGATTCTTTAATCCTGCTTTATATTTATCATTATAAAAGTTATAAGTAGGATTATATTCTATCTTCTTTATATATCTAAATTCTTCCATTAGTTGTTTCATCCTTCTATTGCAACTAGGTTGGGTAAAACCAAATAGTTCCATTAAATCACTTGTACTTGCCACCCTAAATTCCTTTAAGAATTCTATTACTTGAATATCTCTATTTGTTAATCTCATAACATCACCTCAAAATATATTATGAAAATATTGGATATTCTGTGAATTTCAGATTGCATATGTGTGGGATAGTAGGTAGTAATAATACCTAAAAGTAAAATCGATAACAGTAAGAAATGTTGATATACCTATAATAGAGCTTGTACAATATGATATAACCAACATATCAAATGTATATATCATTTTATTATATCATTTATTAGTAACATTTTTAATTCTATTGAATAGTATGTATTATAACTAAATAATAAATAAATCTTAATTATAATAACTATTACCCATTGTGTGTTAATATCTATTGATAATAAGATTATTTATTATAAAGATAAAGGAGAGATAAACTTATGAATAAGCTAAGTGCTTGGAAAAACTATAATATAAGATATGAATTTAAGATACTTAAAGAGGATATACAATTATTAGTGTATATGAATGAAGTGCTTGCGTTTACAAGTAAAAAGAATAGCTTTGAGAAAAAGGATATAACAGAATATAAGATACAATTGAATAAGTGGTATTTTCCTCAGTATCAACCATATGATAAATCAATATTAATATGGAAGAACAAGAATGAGCAAAATAGATTTATAAACTTTGCGAAGAGATTTAAATACAAAACGTGTATTTACCTCCAACAAGAATTATTAATTAAAATGAATGACTATTATTCAATAGCATAATTTTAGACTAGATATGTTATATACGTATGTGGGGCGTATGTTTCATATCTAGTCTATTTAAGGTTACATATATAATCTTACTATTTTAATACAGTAGTCTAATATACATTCAAGTGGGATATAATTGCAATACCAATCATCAGGGTCGATAGGCACATCCCAATAATCATACATTGTTTTACTTCTTTTAATAAGCATTTCTCTTATTTGGTAATAATCTGATGTGCTAATAAATCTTAATATGTAGGACACATATTTAAGTTCATCATTATATATTAACCAAGATTTCTTTAATTCTCTATATATATCTTTTGCTATTGCTCTGAAATTACTTCTATAAGGTAATTCAGAATTATTATAACAATGTTTATCTCTTATTACATCTAATTCCTTATCTATTTTAAGATATAATTGTACTGCCTTAACCTTATCTTCTTTTTGTATAGCATTAGATAATTGTCTAATAAGATTATCATCTATGTTATCTATTAGAAAATTATTATATCCATATAAATGAGTCATATAATCTAATAGCATCTTAGATGATTCATACATTGATTCT
>JBGVLG010000155.1:0-11888 GCA_045124155.1 Anaeroplasma sp. | reverse complement strand
AAAGAAATATAAATATAAGAAATAATATATGAAAAATAATATTATAAAACATCTATCCTAGTCAAAAAAAAATCCTAATGCCTAGGATTTTTCCTGTTATATATGGTAAATTAGGAAGTTACATACAATTTCCTAAGCGATCAAAAAAGAGACTGATAAACAGTCTCTTTCATAATTTTAATTTTCCTCATCATCAAATAATGATATTCTTTGGAATTTAATTTCCTTTTTTTTAGGTTTATCAGTTGTATCATCAATAGATGGTTTTAATGAAGAGGAAGAATTTTTTCCAGATTCTTTCTTCAAAATTTGATCTAATTCATCTAAAATGTTAGATGTTACATTAGGTTTTTCAGCTGGAATTGGCTTCTCATCAGAAAAATCCTCATCAAATATTGTATGCTTAGGCTCTTCTAAATATTCAGCTGATGGAACAATATCTGGTGTAGTTGGATCATCAACATAGAATTTATATGGGGTATTTAATTCTTTATTTTCTAGTAATATTGCTTTCCCTTGATCGGATTGATTATATTTTAGAGTATTTGCCAGAATATCCTCATTTCCATTCTTATATATTAAATGTACCATTGATTCTTTATATTGATTTTGAGTTAAGGCTTTCGCATCTACTATATATATAGGATTTGATTTGACCTTTTTAATTACTCTACTTCCTACTCGTCCACGCTTAGTTAATACTACATCAGTAACTTTCATTCTTTTCATAGTATTTTTTTCTGTGAATAATAGGAAATCATCATTCTTATTACAATAGAAAGCTGAGACTACATTATCTTTATCCTCTAAAACAAAACTTCTTACTCCGCTTGCGTTACAGCCATATAGTGCTATATCTGAAGCTCTAAAGCGTAATGAATAGCCTCCTTTTGTAAATGCCATTACTTCAAGTGGGTTTTTCGACATATCTACTGATACAAGTTCATCACCTTCACTTAACTTCATAGCTTTTATTGGCTTTGAATACCTTGTAACAACAAACTCCGAAAGTAATGTTTGTTTAATCATACCAAATTTTGTTGTAAGTAATAGTGTATAAGTATCAATAAAGTCTTTAACTGCAAATACGGAGATTATTTTTTCTTTAGGTGAAGTAGAAACTAGATTATTAATAAATTGTCCAACCTCTCTAAATTTACATTCATTTATTTTAAATACAGGTAGATAAATAAAATTTCCTAAGCTTGTAAATAACAACAAAGTATCTAGCGTTGAAACTTCTTTTAGAAAAATAATTGAATCATTTTCTTTAACTGCATTTGTTTTAGCTTTAGCAAAAGATTTAGGATTATCACGTTTTAGGTAACCCTCTTTAGAAATAGATACTACTGTTTGTTCTTTAGTAATTAAATCCATTTCATCTATCTTAAGATTTGATACTTTATCTTCAATTAAAGTTCTTCTTTTACATACTAAGACTTTATTCATCTCTTCAAGCTCACGTTTAATGACTTTTAATAATTCACGCTCAGAAGATAATATTTTTTTGTATTGAGAAATATTCTTTTCAAGTTCTTCTTTTTCTTCTTGTAAAGCTAAAATATCCTGATTTGATAAGCTATATAATCTCATCATTACAATTGCTTCTGCCTGAACATCAGTAAAATCAAAATGTTCTACTAAATTTTGTATAGAATCGGCTTTATTTTTAGAAGCACGAATGATAGCTATAACCTCATCAACTATTGAAATCATTTTAGTTAAGCCTTCAACGATATGTAATCTTTTTGAAGCTTTAGCTAGATCAAAATTTGTTCTATTAGTAACTACTTCCTTTTGATGATCAATATATGCATCTAAAATAGGTAATACTCCTAGTCTCATTGGTCTTCTGTTACAAATAGAAACCATATTGTAATTTAAATTAATTTGTAAATCTGTATTTTTTAAAAAGAAATTAATTATCGCATCTTGATTGGCACCCTTTTTAAGATCAACTGCAATTCTAAGTCCATCTCTTCCTGATTCATCACGCACCTCAATAACATCAGGAATTTTTCCATCAATTCGGAGTTGTTCCATCTTTTCAACTGTTTTTGACTTCAATGTATCATAAGGAATTTCAGTAATTACAATACGCTTTTGATCATTACCAATATCCTCAAATTCATATTTACTTCTAACTACTACTGTACCAGAACCTGTTAAAAATGCTTCTCTAATACCATCTCTTCCTTGAATAATGCCTCCTGTAGGAAAATCTGGTCCTGGCATAATTTTAAGTAAATCATCTACTGTCATATTTGGATTATTAATTCTTTCTATTGTAGCACTAACAACCTCGTTTATATTATGTGTAGGAATATATGTTGCATAACCTGATGAAATACCCATAGCTCCATTAACTAATAAATTAGGAAATTTAGCTGGTAATACAGTAGGTTCAATTTCTTCTTCATCAAAATTTGGAATAAAGGGTACTGTATTTTTGTCAATATCCATTAATAAATATTCAGCATTTTTACTCATACGAGTTTCAGTATAACGCATTGCTGCAGGACCATCACCATCTATAGATCCATTATTTCCATGCATATCTATTAATGAAACACTCATTTTCCAGCTTTGACTCATACGAACCATTGCTTCATAAATTGATGAATCACCATGAGGGTGATATTTACCCATTACTTCACCAACAATACGAGCTGATTTTTTATATGGAGCATTTGAAGTTACTTTTAAGGCATTCATTCCATATAAAATTCTTCTTTGAACAGGCTTTAATCCATCTCTAATATCAGGAATAGCACGCTCCTGAATTATATATTTTGAATAGCGACCAAAACGATCACCAATTACATCCTCAAGACGAGTTTCTTGAAATTTTTCATTAAGAAATATATCAAGTTTTTTCTTTAATGATTCCTTTGCCATTTTATTCCTCCTCGCTTTCTAATGTAAATGATACATGGTTTTCAAGCCAATCTCTACGACGAGTTGAATCACTACCCATTAAGGTTTCAATTTGGGATTCAGCATCTGCTAAATCCTCAATTTTTACCTGAACAAGAGTTCTAGTTTCTGGATTCATTGTTGTTTCCCATAGCTGTTCAGCATTCATTTCACCTAATCCTTTATATCTTTGAACAAGTGTTTGAACCTTACAGCCTGCCATAATTTTTTCTTTTTCTTCATTACTCCAAGCATAAATTATTTCTTCTTTTTTTCCACGTTTTGTTATTTTAAATAAAGGTGGTAATGCAATATATACTCTTCCATCTTCTATTAAAGGTCTCATATATCTAAAGAAGAAAGTTAATAATAATACCTGAATATGAGCACCATCATCATCAGCATCGGTCATAATTATTATTTTCTTATAATTACACTTTTTTAAATCAAAATTCACTCCAAAATCAGCACCTATAGTATAAATCATAGTTGCGATTTCTTCATTTTTTAAAGCTGAATCTGCAGTAGCCTTTTCAGTATTTAATACTTTACCTCTAAGAGGCAAGATAGCCTGATAGCGTCTATCTCTTCCTTGCTTTGCAGAACCACCCGCAGAATCTCCCTCTACTAAATAAAGCTCATTAATTTCTTTATTTTTTTCACTTGTAGGGGCAAGCTTAGCTGAAATATTTTTTTCGCCTTTATCCTTTTTATCCATACGAGCTTGCTCACGAGCACGTCTTGCGGCAGCACGAGATTCAGCTTCCTTTAAAGCCTTTTTAACTATTGTATTAGCTAAATCCATATTTTCACCTAAGAAAAAGCCAAGCTTTTCAGTTAATACAGAATCTACAGCGAATTTAGCCTGAGGAGTACCAAGCTTTCCTTTGGTTTGACCTTCAAACTCTAAAAGCTTTTCACCTATTCTAACTGATACTACTGCAGTCATTCCTGCTCTAATATCAGTACCCTCTAAGGCTTCTTTATCCTTAATTAATTTATATTTATGGGCAAAATCATTAAATGCTTTTGTCAAAGCAGATTTAAATCCCGTTTCATGGCTTCCACCATCTCCAGTTTTGACATTATTAACAAATGAAACAATAGTTTCAGAGTAAGATTCTAAGAATTGTAATGCTACTTCTACTTCGATTTGTTCTTCTGTATCAGGAACGTTATATATACCTTCAAAATATTGGACACTATGGATAGGCTTTTTGCCAGTAGTTAAAAAGGCAACATATTCACTAATACCATTTTCATAAACAAAGGTTTCACTTTTCTTACTTCTATTATCTGTTAAAACCATTTTAAGATTTTTAATTAAAAAAGCACTTTCTCTTATTCTAGTTTTTATTGTTTCATAAGAATAAACAGTTGTTGTAAATAAGGATGGGTCTGGTTTGAAGGTTACTGTAGTACCAGTTTTTTTAGTATCACCAATTATTTCAACAGGTGAAATTTTAGTACCTCCATCTTCAAATCTTATTTTATGGATTTTACCATCACGATAGCTAGTAACCTCCATATAGCTCGATAGCGCATTAACAACAGAAGCTCCTACTCCATGTAATCCACCTGTAGTTTTATAGCCATTACCGCCAAATTTACCACCAGCATTAAGTTTAGTATATATTATTTCCATCGTATTTTTACCAGTTTGATGCATGCCACATGGTACTCCACGTCCATTATCAGAAACTGTAATTGAATTATTTTCATTTATTGTTACATTTATTTCTCTACCATAGCCTGCTAATGCTTCATCAATAGAATTATCAACAATTTCCCAAACTAAATGATGAAGTCCTCTTTCATCAGTAGAACCTATATACATACCTGGTCTTTTTCTAACATGTTCAAGTCCTTCAAGAACTTGTATAGAATCATCACCATAGATATTATTTTCCATTAATCTCACCAACCTTAAAACATTTTTATAATATCATAAAATTTGTCAATTCTCAACAAATTGATAAAAATAATTCAATTAATATTTTAAATAAATGTAAACACTTTTATACTTTTATTGATTTACTTTTTTTTATAAAAATATATAATATTTTTGTGTTTCTAGGAGGCTAATATGAAAAATCTTTTTAGACAAATAGATTTAACAAATGGAAATATAATTAAAAAAATATTATTGTTTTCAATTCCTATATTATTAAGCTATTTATTACAACAGGTTTATACAATATCTGATGCAGCAATATGTGGTCAATTTTTAAATTCTAATGAGGTAGCTGGAATAAATAATACTTCTAATTTAGTATTTATGGTATTACAATTTGCAATAGGTATTACTGCAGGATTTTCAGTAATCACCTCTACATTATTTGGCCATAATGATAATGAAGGAATTAGAAAAAGCTTAGCTGTTCAAATCAAGCTTTCAATAATTACTTCTATTATTTTAACAATAATTTCAACTTTAATGATTAAACCATTATTAGGATTAATTGGTTTATCAGAATCAGAATCAGCAATTCAAAATGAAATATATTGGTCAAGCTATATTTATATATTAGTTATATATTTAGGCATTTTCACTCAAATATTTTATAATCTTATTTGTTCATTTTTAAGGGGAGTTGGCGATTCCTTATCACCATTAATATTCTTATTCATTTCATCAATAATAAATATTATTTTAGATATATTATTTATTACTTTATTTCATATGGGAGTATTTGGAGCTTCCCTTGCGACAGTTATAGCTCAAGGGATATCTGCGATTTTATGTTTTATTTATACATTTATTAAATATCCTAATTATAGATTATCAATAAAAGATTTTAAAATAAATTTAAAATCTGATATTAAACATCTTAAAATGGGACTACCTCTAGCTTTACAATTTTCAATTTTAGCTATTGGCTTAATAGTTGTGCAATCAATTATTGTTAAATTTGATTCTAATAGCTTAGGGGAGGTAATCTCAAGTGACGCTCAAAACGGATTTGGTGCTGCTGTTAAGCTTAATAATTTATTAATGTGTCCATTTAATGCTTTAGGTACTGCAATGATTACATATTGTAGTCAAAATTTAGGTGCTAATAATTTTATAAGAATAAAAAAAGGTATAAATAGAGCCATAATAATTATGCTATTTGAGTTTATAATTTTTGGAGGCATTGGTTTATTATTATCTATTGATGGCTTTTATTTACATATTTTTTATTCAGAAGAAAAAATTACACAAGGTGCAATTAAATTTGGTAATGCCTACTTATTTATAGATTTAACATTGTATTTTATTTTAGGATTTTTAATAGTCTTTAGAAATTCTATTCAAGGATTAGGTAAATCATTATTTCCATTTTTAGCTGGAATTGGAGAATTAATTGCTAGAATATTTGTTGCTTTAATTATTCCTAGAGTATTAAATGGAGGAGAAATATCAAATAATGCTAATACTGCTTCAATATATGGACTATCTCTTGCAGATCCTATGGCTTGGTTATTTGCATGTTTCTTCTTACTTTTTGCAGGATGGCTATATGTTTATTCTAAAGATGCTAAAAAAAGATTAGGAATTTCTTTCTAATTATTATCATAATTTGACATTTTAGTTTTATTGGAATATAATCAAAATCGAAATAAATGGAGGAATTATTTATGTTAAATATAATATTTGAGATGAACCCTGCTTTTAATATTACCATTTCGGTTCTATTATTGGTATTATCATATATACTAGGTTCTATTCCATTTGGGGTGATAATTGGAAAAAAACTAAAAGGAATTGATATCAGGGAGCATGGAAGTAAAAATATTGGTTCAACTAACGCAATTAGAGTATTAGGTAAACCTGTTGGCTATTTAGTATTTTTATGTGATGTATTTAAAGGAATGGCAATAATAATATTAGTTAAAATTTTAGAATCATGTGGATTGTGGATTAGCCCTATTGATTATTTATATTATGGAGCTTTAGCAATTATCGGTCATTCATTTTCAATTTTTTTAAATTTCAAGGGTGGAAAGGCTGTTGCTACAAGCTTAGGAGTAGTTCTAATATTATCTCCTCTTACTGCTATAGCTTGCTTAATAGTATTTGTAATCGCATTATTTATAACTGGATATGTTTCAATTGCTTCTACTTTAGCTACTATTACAGTAGTAACAATAGGATGGATTTTACATTTTGTAGGAATAAATCCTACTAATTTCTTAGAATATTTTATTGGTAATGTTTCTTTACCACTTGCATTATTATTTAGTATAATGGGTTTATTAATCATTATAAAACATATAAAAAACTATAAAAGATTATTAAATGGTACTGAAAATAGTTTTAAAAAGAAAAAAAATATTAATTAAATATTTGAAAAAGACTTCTAATTATATTTAGAAGCTTTTTTTATAAAAAAAATAGACCTGATAATTATCAGGTCCTGAATAGTAGAATGTAACTACTATTTTTAAAATAATATTATTCTTCTGTAATTGCGTCTACTGGGCAAACAGCTTGGCATGCACCGCAATCAATACAAGTATCAGCATCAATGTGAGAAACATCTTCTACTGTAATTGCTCCTACTGGGCATTCACCAGCACAAGCACCACAACCAATACAAGTATCCTCTAATACTTTTCTAGGCATAGTTGTTACCTCCTTTTAAATATATTTGTATTTTAGCACATTATTGTTATTAAGTCTAGAATAATAGTTGAATTTTAAAATAAAAAATAGTAAAATATACTCACGAGGAGTGATGATATGTTACAATTAGATTGGTGGCAATTATTATTAATAATTTTAGGTACTTTATTAATTACTGCAATAGCTACATTTATAATAACAAAAAAATTATTTGAACGTCAATTAAAAAAGAATCCACCAGTAAATGAGGCAATGATTCGTGCTATGATGACTCAAATGGGACGTACTCCATCAGAAAAGCAAGTACGTCAAATTATGCGTTCAATGAATGATGCAAAATAAAAGGAGATTACTCTCCTTTATTTTTTTTCTTCAATTTTATTACCCGTAATTTTAGAATATCTTTCTGCTGCTAGCCTATTAGACATATATTTTATATTTTTGAAACTAAAGGTAATAAACTTTACCGCAAGCCCTATATCTAATAATGCTGCTAATAAAACTAATATTCCTACTGCTATTAAAAAACCAGAATCATTATTTAAGATAATAATAACTCCAAGCCAAATCATAAAAGCTCCTAATAAAATTATTAATATAGAAAATATTAAAGACAATATTTTTGATACCTTTTTATATTTTTTTGCATAAAGCTCAATTACTTCTTTTTTAGTCATATTATCACCATCATAATTTATTAAGACAATTATACAATATAATAATTAATTCTTCAATTTAAAATATTTTATTATAGAAAATATTTAAAAATAGTATATAATATCAAATGTGGTGATTAGAAATGAAAAAAATATTATTACTTACTACTGGTGGTACAATTGCTTCTACAACCAGTGAAGCTGGATTAATTCCTATGGATATCCATAATAAATTTAAAAATATCTTAACTGATGAAGAAACTGATCTTAGAATTGAAGAGGTTTTCTTATTAGATTCTTCTAATATTCAACCAGAAGAATGGAAGATACTTGCAACAAAAATTTTTGATAATATCAATAAATATGATGGAATAATAGTTACTCATGGCACTGATACTATGGCCTATACTACATCAATGATTTCATTAATGGTACAAAACCCTAATATTCCTATCGTGTTTACTGGTTCTCAGCTTCCACTTTCTAATCCATTAACAGATGCCTATGATAATCTTAAATGCGCTCTAGCAATGGCAAAATCAGCATATAGAGGAGTATTCATAGCCTTTGATAGGACTATAATTTTAGGTTCTAGGGCAGTAAAAGTAAGAACTTCAGGTTTTAAAGCCTTTGAATCTATAAATCTTCATCCTTTTGCTAATATTACCTCATATGGATTAGTAATATCTGATGAATATTTAAATAAAAATAATTATTTAAAAGCTCCAATACTAAATACAAATATCGAAACTAATGTATTTCTTTTAAAGTTAACTCCAACTACTAATCCAAACATAATTGATTTATTAATAACATCAGGAACTAAAGGTATAGTTATTGAAGCATATGGAGCTGGTGGTATGAGCTTTATAAGAAGAGATTTCGTTTCAAAAATTGATTTAGCTATAAAAAATAATATTCCTATTGTATTATGTAGTCAATGCTTATATGAGGCTTCTAATTTTAATATTTATGAGGTTGGCACTAAAGCCCTAAAAACAGGCGCAATTGAAGCCTTAGATATGACTACAGAATCAGCTGTATGTAAATTAATGTATGCATTAGGACAAACTAATAATATAACTGATATTAAAAAAATCTTTCAATCACCTATCGCAAATGAAATTCAAAATAGAATATCCAAATAAAAATAATGGCTATAAATACTGAATAAGTAATTATAGCCATTATTTTATTCTTCTTTTAATTCACTGATATTATTCTTTTTATTTCCAAAATAATCAATTAATATAGTTAGAATAGCACCTAGAGTAAAGGCAACTACACCTAAAACAATCATTAAAGGATTTAATTCCCAATTAGTTTTATATAATATACAAAATACAGAAGCTACAATAAATCCAAAAATAACAAATTTAGATTGAATAGGAAATTTTTTAAATAAATAATCAATTAATTTTGATGCAGTAAAAATACCAATAATAATTCCAATTCCAACAGGAAGTAATACTAAAATATTACTAGTAAATTGACTAAAATCTAAAATATTACCCATAACACTACTAAATACCTGATAATATCCTATTAACATAAAAAACATCATTCCTGATAATCCTGGTGCGATCATAGCTATGGCAGCTAAAAAGCCACAAATAAATAATAATATATAATCATAAAATTCTAAATCAGCTATTGTTTTCCAGGAATTATTTGGTACAAATATTAATCCAACAACAGCTAATGCTCCAATAATTCCTAAAATAATATTTCTATTATTAATATCCTTAATTAAAGGCTTACCAAATGCAGGTATACCTCCAAACACAAATCCAGCAAATAAACAGCTAGTAGGTATTGCTGCATATTCTAAGGCAATACTAATTACCTTATTTCCACCAACAAAGCCGATTGCGACTCCTATAAAAAAGACTATTAAAAATTTTAATGCTACTTTTGTATCACTAAATATATGACTAATAGAATAAATCAATTTATCATATATTCCTGTAATTACAGCTATAGTACCACCAGATACTCCTGCAATTGCATTTGAAATTCCAAATAATATACCCTTAAGGGCTAATATAATATGTTTCATTTTTTTGTTTTTCTCCCATTATAAATATCTAATTCTTCTTTAATTTCATAAGGTATTTCATTATTAATTGGAAAAACCTTACTATTAACTATATTTTCTATTAAACCAATAATATATTCTATGTTTGAATTTAGTGTATCTAAATCTAATACATCTATAATATCCTTATTAGAATGAATTTTAGCTCCTTTAACATGAGGAATTCTAGAAAAAGTAAGTGAAGGTATTCCATTATCAGCAAATACTTCACTATCAGATTTATATATTCCTAAATCAACATCAATAGAATATCCAATAATTTTAGAATAATAATCAATATAAGAAACAAGCCTTTTATCTGCTGATACTCTAATTATATTATAACCAATTGTTACACCAACCATATCAATATTAAAATTAAATAAATATTGATGAATATCGTTTTCTATTTCTTTTATAAAAGCCTTAGATCCTAATAATCCTGCCTCTTCACTACCACACCATAAAAGCTTAATACTTCTTTTTGGTTTATTATTTAAAAAATATTGTCCAATTTTCAATAAAGAAACAACACCACTTAAATTATCATAAGCTCCTATAGAGCTAGCTACAGAATCATAGTGGGCAGAAATAACAATATATTCCTCTGGATAAATCTCTCCTTTTATTTGTCCAATAACATTATAGCTTGTCCTTGCTTCACTATTTACTATAGAAATAATACTAGCTGATTTAAATTTATTAGCTATTATTTTATTCATATCACTCATATGAATACATATAGCTACTGTATTTCCATATTTATAAAACCTTTCCTTAAATATAAATGGTTCAAGTTCTAAAATAGAGGCTTTATTATATATATTTCCATCACAAAATATAATACCTTTTATATTATTATTAATTAAATATTTATAAAAATTAAAATCAATACTTCTTTCTGGTATTAGACATATTTTATTATTTATATCTTTTGTTTTTGCATCATTTAAATCAGATAAATATACTAGTTCACCTGTAATACCATCTAATTCTGTACTCTTAGAATTACCAATACTTATTGCTAAAAAACTTTCTCCATTTATTATTAATTCAGTCTTTAATGTATTATAATAATCCACTATAAATGGAGTCATTATTGTTGGTATTCCTAATTTTGTTGCTTCATCTTGGATTCTTAATGCAGCTTTATTTTCTTTAGTTGAACCACTAACCCTAGGATAAGATAGTTCTTTAATGAAATCAAAGCTATTAAATTCCACTATATCACTTCCCTTTTTTAATTTTATCATTATTTTTCTTTTATTGCAAACCTATAATCTAGGATTTCTCTATCGGTAATAATTCTACTATTATCATATATAATACTTCTATGATATTTATAAAATGGATATTTAATATATCTATATAAAAACTTAATTCTTTTATTATCATTAGTTAAATATTTATCTATTATAAAACTATAATATTCTTGATTAATATTTTTTAAACCATTAATAGATAATATTAATGAATATAATATATTTATTATAATTAATGCATTAAAATAAATAATAGATATAATTATTAAGATAATACATATTATTATTGAAAAGATATAGCTAATATATAAAACCATATGATAATTAATGAAATATGCTAAAACTCTTTTATATATATTAAATCCATC
>JBGVLG010000154.1:0-2022 GCA_045124155.1 Anaeroplasma sp. | reverse complement strand
AGTGTATTACTCTTTCTCAGGGTGGATTAAACTCCCTATATGATGCACATGAATCATCATATAGTTCATAGTTGTTCCACATAATTATTATAACATTTTTCTATTTTATTAACAATGTTATAGCAAAGAAAAAGTTACAATCTTGAACTGACCCATGTCAAGTAGACAGAGGAAAATTTAAATAATTAAAAGTAAATAAAATTACAATTGGCATGATATCTGACCTCGTTAGGTGTCATGCCTTTTAAATTTTTTTGAAGTCTGTAATTATTGTAGAAGAAAATGTATTCTTCAATTTTATTTATTAAAGCTTGTTCGTCACTGAACTTTAATCCGTAAAAAGATTCTGATTTTAGTGTACCCCAAAAGCCTTCCATAGGGCCATTATCAATACACTTGCCAACTCTTGACATTGATTGAATCATGCCCGCTTGGTCTAGTTTAAACTTGAATTGTTTAGATGTATATTGAAAACCTCTATCACTATGGAAAATAGGTGTAGCTCCTGGATTAGCTGCTAGAGCTTTATCGAATGTATCAAATACTAATTTGTTATTATTTGATTTACTTATCACATGCGCCACTATTGATCTATCATATAAATCTATTATTGCTGATAAATATAACTTTTGTTTTTGTCCTGGAACTTTAAATTCAGTGACATCAGTACACCACTTTTGATTTGGATAATCAGCTTTAAAATCTCTTGCCAAAATATTTTCTCCAACTTGTTCAGGTTTAACCTTTTTATAGTTGGATTTTTTTCTTCTTATACGAGCGTGTACTTTTATAACTTTCATTAATCTATGAATATAATTTTGACTGTAATTTGTGTGATTAAAATGATTAATATAATCTGTCATTCTTCGGTATCCTAAAATACCATCATATGATTCATTATATTCAATGATAATAGATGCTAACTCATTATCTTGTTTTTCTTTTTCAGGGATAATTCTATTTACCCATTTATAGTAAGAAGATCTAGGTAAATCTAATATTTTACATAGAAAATCTATAGTAAAACCTGGTTTATCCTTAAAATACTCTATCGTTTGGTATTTGTCTTCTTGTCTAACAAGCGAGAATCTTGCTCCATTTTTTGACGGATTTCCAAGTTTTTTTTTAATACTTCATTAACCATTCTTTCACGTTCTAATTCTAGTTTAAGTTTTTCTATTTCAAGTGCTTGTTTTTCTTCTAAAGTTAATTCTTTTTTAGGTTCATTAGAATAAGGTCGACCACGATTATCTTTTAATCCATCTTCACCAGATTCATTATATTTCTTAACCCAATTATAAACACTAGCGTAAGGAACAGTATATTTATCTGCAGCACCCTTATAATCATTATCATTAGATAATACATAATTAACTATTTCTAATCTTTCTTCAACTGTAGTATTTCGTGATTTCATGGTATAGACATCTCCTTTTGGATTATAATCCTTAATTTCTATGCCTTCATTATACTTTAAAACCCATTCTCTTACAATTTCGCCTGTAGAAATATTATATTTATTTGCTAAACCAGCATAACTGTCTCTCCCATTCAAATAATCATTTATAACTTTTTTCTTTATATCTGTCGTATATGATTTATTTGTTGATGATTCATCGAATGCAGATTCTCCTAACATTTCATACTTATGAACCCACCTTACAATTCTAGTTCTCATATTATAAGTCATACCATAATTATTTGCTAATATTGATGCAGACTCTCCGTTCATATATTTCTTAACAATTTCTAATTTTAATTCTTTACTATATTTTGCTTTTCTACCCATAAAAAAACCTCCAAAATAGACTTAATAATCTCGAGGTCGCGTATCCCCTAGGGGATAGTTATTCCTTTTAATTATTTTATTTGTCTACTTTGGAGATATCATATCAGTTTATCACTGAACCTTTTTAAAATTAAACCGTTATAAAATTATTTTGCTGCTTCAATTGATAATTCTGGAGTACCAGCTAATACACCAGTAACTGTAATTACATATTCACCAGCTTCTAAAGAAAT
>JBGVLG010000153.1:0-1960 GCA_045124155.1 Anaeroplasma sp. | reverse complement strand
AAAGCGATTACTACACCAGTAAGAGCAAAAAGAAAATTTACTGAAGAAGAAATCAAAGTAATGGAAGAAAACGGAATAGACAGAAATGTAGCAGCAGGTAGAAGGTATTGGGGCTGGACTTTAGAAGAAGCAATAACTAAGTCTAAGAAAAAGGGTAGACAATACGTATATCCAGAATGGGTATATAAAGAAGCAAATAAAAATGGTATTAGTTATTCAGCACTAGGTAATAGGATAAGGCGTGGAATGAGTTTAGAGGAAGCATGTACTAAAAAAATAATAACAAAGGAAGAAGCACTTGTGATAGCAAGAAAGAAAATAAAAAAAGCTAATAATAAAGAATAAAAAAATTGAGGTGATAAAATGTATGGAATTGACTTCTATCCTACAGAACCAAAAACTATAGAGAAGCTTTTAGGTGATATTGATTTCAGAAAAGTTAATACGATATTAGAACCGAGCAGCGGCGATGGATCAATCGTAGAATATATTATTAGCAAAGCAAATAATATAAGAAGTAATCTTAAAACAAAAGTAGATATAGATTGTGTAGAAATAGATACCAACCTTAGATATATACTCAAAAGCAAAGGATTTAGAGTTGTATGTGATGACTTTCTTAATTACAACACATTAAAATCATACGATTTAATAGCGATGAATCCTCCATTTAGTTCTCAAGAGCATCATATTAAAAAAGCTATAAATATGTTAATTGAATCAGGTGGAGAGTTAAGAGCTATAACAAATAGTGAAATGATTAAAAACCCTTATTCTAATATAAGAAAAGAAATATTAAATATACTTCATAGCAACAATGCAGAAATAGAATTTTATCAAAATGAATTCTCAGATGCTAGAAGAGAAACAGATGTTGAAATCGCAATTATTAAATGTAAATTTGAAAAGAAAGAAATAGGTAGCCTTATCCTGAACAATCTTAAACAGGCGGAGGAAGAACAGGAAGATAAATACGAGAGTAATTGCATAGTTGAAAATAATTTTATTAAAGCAGTTATAAAGCAATATGAGTTTGAATGTAAGGCTGGAATAAAATTAATAAAGGAATACAACAAATTAAAAGCATTTACAAGTTCAGAATTCAATAAAGACAGTTCTATATTAAGTTTAAGATTGTGTAGCGATAGAAATTACTCAGAGCCTAGTGAAAATATTCTTTGTAATGATTATTTAAGAGAAGTTAGAAAGAAATATTGGAAAGCACTTTTCAACAATAAAGAGTTTACAAAGTTATTTACTTCTAATTTACAAAGAGATTTTTATAATAGACTAAATGAATTAGTTGACTATGATTTTAATGAATTTAATATCGAAGAATTAAGAAAGCAAATGAATAATCAAGTTGTTACGGGTGTGAAAGAAACTATATTGAATTTATTTGATGACCTTAGTAGAAAACATTATTGGGATAAAGATACTAGCAGCAATATACATTATTACAATGGGTGGAAATCCAACTCGTGTTGGAAGATAAATAAACGTGTTATAATTCCGCTTAATGGGTTCGGTAGTTGGAGTGAAAGTTTTGATCCTTTACATTATCAGTGTATAGATAAATTAGCTGATATCGAGAAGGTGTTCAATTATTTAGACACTGGGAAGACAGAAGAACTAACTTTAAGAGAAATACTACAAGAAGCTAAAGACAAAAATCAAACCAGAGGGATAATCACAAAATTCTTTAAAATTGATTTTTACAAAAAAGGAACAGCTCACCTAACATTTTTAGATGAGGAATTATTAAAGAAATTTAATGTTTTTGGTTCATTAGAGAAGGGGTGGTTGCCACCTTCGTATGGTAAAAAATCTTACAATCAAATGTCTGAGGAAGAAAAAGAAATTGTTGATAATTTTGAAGGCGAAAAAGAATATGGGAAAGTCATAGCTAATAAAGACTATTATATCTATGATGCAAATAAAGTATTAATGTTGGCTTAAA
>JBGVLG010000152.1:0-6117 GCA_045124155.1 Anaeroplasma sp. | reverse complement strand
TTGCTATCAAATGAAAGAGGCGAGTAGATGGATAAGAGAAAAATATAAAATAGGAGATTAATTTCTCCTATTTAGGAACACATTAAGGGTAAAAATAGTATTATATATAGAGGGTAATCCTCAGAAGGAGTTGATGCTAGTGCAATGAGTCTCGTTTAAATTTTGGAATAAAAATAGAGGAGATGATATTATGGAAATGGGATTAAGCGAAGTTTATATGATAATAAGAGATATTCAAAATTGTTCAAGTACAAAAGCTAAACAACATATCGTAAAATCTAATGCTAATAACGAAACGTTCAAAAAGATATTAATGTATGCATATAATGATATGCAATATGGAGTAAAGAAAACAACTATAAGTAAAATGGAATTTAATTCTGATGCAGATTATCTATGGAATAATATATGGAGTATGTTTGAAGATTTAGCTAAGAGTAATATTAATAATGATTTAGTATTAAAAATATCAAATACAATAGGATATTTTGCTAATGAAAATGTAAGAGATTTATTAATAAGAGTATTATTAAAAGATTTAAAAATTGGTATGAATGTGAAGTCAATTAATAAAGCAATAAACGGTCTTATACCTATGTTTGATGTTATGAAAGCAAGTTCATATGACGATAAGAATTCTATAGGATTTAATAAAAAAGCATCAAAATGTGGATATATGATGATGATTAAAGAGAATGGTATCAGAGGAGAAATAATAAAAGAAAATGGACACATAGTAGTTAAATCAAGACAAAATAAAATTGTAGAAGGATTTGATGAATTAGATAAAGCATTTCAAAATATGCCTGATGGATATTTATACGAAGGTGAAATATTAAAGGTAGGAGAATTTAACACTTCAAAAGAACAATTCAAAGAGACAGATAAAATTTATTCAATAAAAGGTAAAAAACAAAATTTAATGATAAAATTATTTGATTTAATTCCATTAGATAAATTTAATGAAGGTGAATGGGGAATTAAAGCAATTGAAAGAAAGAAAATGTTAAAAGAATTTGTCGATAAAAATAATCATCCATTAGTTCAATTTGCTGATATTATATATCAAGGTAAAGATATAAGCATAATACAAAAGAAATTAGAAGAAGTATCAAAAAATGGATATAAAGAAGGATTAATGGTAATGCTAAATGATGGAAAATATGAAGGGAAACGTACAAAATCTATATTGAAGTGTAAGTTATGGCAAACAGCAGATTTAGAAGTCATAGGATTAAAAGAATCGGTTGAAAAACCAAATACATTAGGAAGTTTAGTATTAGATTTTAATGGTAGAGAACAAGGTTGTGCTGGCATTTCAGATGAATTAAAACAATTATGGTGGAATAATCCATCGTTAATTATAGGTAAAATAATAGAATGTAAATTTAAAGAAATAACTAATGATAAATATGGTAATGAAGCATTACAATTTTGTACATTTATAAGGGTTAGAGATGATAAAACTAAAAACGATATTAATATTGGATAGAAGGTGATTAAAATTAATAGAGTAGGTGAAATAAATAAAACAAAAGAATCATTAGGAGGATATACTATAATTATAATAGAAGATAATGAAAATAATAATTTAATAATTGAATTTCAAGACGAATATAAATACAGAAAAAAGTGTGCATATAAAGAATTTAAAAATGGAAGTATAAAAAATCCGTATCATCCAAGTGTTTATAACATGGGTTATATGGGTGTTGGTGAATACAAATCAAAAATAAATGGAAAACAAACTAAAGAATATGAAATATGGAGACAAATGCTAAGAAGATGTTATGATTATAAATACCAAGAAAAACAACCTACTTATAAAGGGTGTTATGTTTGTGAAGAATGGTTAAATTTTCAGAATTTTGCAGAGTGGTATTATAATAATTTGTATAATTGCAATGGAGAAAAATTACAATTAGATAAAGATATTTTTATTAAAAATAATAAAGAATATTCACCTGAAACGTGTTTATTAGTTCCGCGAAGAATAAATGAATTATTTAATAAAAGTAAAAGTAATAAAAAGAGTGATTTACCTATAGGTGTTTTTGATAATCCAAATGGTAGTGGCATAGGATACATGGCTAGTTGTAGAACACTTGAAAAATCAGTATATCTAGGTTTATATGATACAATAGAAAAAGCATTTGAGGTATATAAAAATTTTAAAGAAAACTATATAAAACAAGTAGCTGATGAATACTATAAAATAATACCTAGAGAATTATGGAAGGCTATGTGGGAATATGAAATAGAAATAGATGATTAAAATTTTTTTAAAAAATAGGAACAATTCAATGATTAAAATCGTATATATATAATATAACAAATGAAAAAGGAACATAAAGAGAATGTGCAAAACATATATTATATTAAGGAGTTGATGTTTTATGTATATAGATTATGACTTAATAGAAGAAATGTTACAAGACGAAGATTTTTGTGATTTTAGTATAGAAGAATTGGAAGAAATCTTAGATTTCGCATTAAGTGATAATCAATAAAATATGGGATGCAATTAGTGTCCCATATGAATATAAAATAAATAATTAAAATAAGGAGTGGTATTTATGGCAGTTGCATTTTATGAAGTTAATTTAGTTGGAAGATTAAATAGATTAGATATAAGAGAAGGATTATCTAAAGTAGGTGCAGAATTTGTAGTAGCAACTTTTACATTACAAATTAATGATAGTCAAATAAGAGTTGAAAATTTTGCTATGAAATTAAATAAAAGTGGAGATTTAACTGGTGGATATAAAGCTATAAATACATTATTTGAAGAAGCAAATGCATTACACAAAACAATAAAGGTTGCAAATGCAGAAAAAGCTGAAGAAATTATCAATGATACAATTGTAGAGAATATAGATGAATGTACAGCAATAAAATTTAGTAATTTTGGTTCATTTAAATATTGTAGATTAGAAGAAAATGTATATGTAAATAAAGAAGGAGAATTAGTAAGAAATATACGTATAACAGGTGCTTATCCTAATAGAGTAGATGAAGAAAAGGTTGAATATGTACCTAAATTAGATTGGGAAATAAGTGGTGTTGTATTAGATGTACCAAGAATAAAAGCAGATGAAGAAGGAAATGAATCAATGTTAGTAAAAGTTATGTTCCCAACGTATCAAGAAGAATGGCAAGATAGACCTGCTTCAGTTGTATTAAATGAAATAACAGTGGAAAGTAGAGATGTTGAATCATTTGAATATATAGAAGATAATTTTACTAAAGGTTCTATAGTTTATTTAAATGGAGAAATAATAAGAAAAGTAGAAAGAATAGAAATGGAATCTGTTATGGAAGATGATAGTAGAGGTTTTGGTAGAAAATTAGAAAAGAAACCAATATATAGAACAAAAATAGATGAATATTATTCATTATTAGGTGGATGGACATTAGAAGAAGAAGAGATAGAAATGACACCAGCTTTATCAATGGATTTATGGTCTAAGGCTAAAGAGGATAAAAAAGAAAAAGAGGAACAAATGTTAGAAGATAATAAAAAACCAATTCAAAAGTCATTTGGTAGAGGTGAAACAAAACAAACTAAAAAAGGTGGAGTATTACCATTTTAATTGTAACAATTGAATGATTAAAACATATAATAAAGTATAGGAGGATTTATATCCTCCTAAATAATAAAAGGAGTGATAATATGAAATTAGCAGATAAAGAATTTAAATTAAATGATATAGTAGAATTAGGTTTTATAAATAAAAATAATTACTGGCAATTAGCTATGGGTAGGATTTTCAACTATGATTCACATTATGTTTATCTTGATATGAGTGAAACATTTGTAGAATTAGATGATACAATTAAAATAAAAAAAGATAAAGTTAAATATGCTAGAAAAGTTGACCATAATTTATGGAGATAAATAATTTAAATAGAAATGAGGAGGAAGTTATGGTAATAGCAATATTGAGAAGTAATAAGACACATATAGAAAAAACATTTAGATTTAAAAGTTTAGAGGAACTTTTGATATTTATTTTAGATAATAGACATACTTTAGTTTCATATAAAGAATATAAATAAATTCAAAATTTTTAAGGGAGGTAAAGTGAATATGATTAAATCAATTAAACGTAAGTTTATAAAAAGAATAATAGATTTTTATGATTACCAAATATTAAGTTTGTCAATGGAAATGGGTTATAATAAAAAATGCTCAAATCAGGAAATTAAACATATGACAGATAAGGTAAACGAATTTAACAATATAACAAATGTACTAAGATATATTTTAATAGATTTAGAAAATGATAGATTCTAATTAAAATATAATTTTATTTAAGAAAAGGAGAATATAAAAATGGAAATTTGTGATAATTGCAGAGTAGAAATAGAATGTGAAGATGATATATATTACTGTGTAGTATGTGGTGCAACAGTTTGTGGTAGTTGCATAAGTGATGATTTAGATATATGTAATGATTGTGTTGAATAAAATAATTTTTATTTAAGAAAAGGAGAGTATTATGAGTAATATAAATATGGAAAATCTAGCAACAACAAGATTATGTTTAGAAGAAATACTGCAAGAGAAAATAGAGTTAGAAAGTGAAAATGACTTACAAGATAGTGTAAGTTATGGATTGAATTTAACCATAAGAAACTTAAAAGGTGCAATAGAAATTATAGATGAAAAACTAGAAGATTACAGATAAAATAATTCTTTTATTTAGATTTTAGGAGGTTGACACATGAGTTTAAAACGTAAATTGTTTGATATGTATAATGAAAAGTCATATACAACAGAGATGGAAAAAGTTGCTTGTGAAATGTATAACGCTATTTGTAATGTGGTTGAAATACTTGTGGAAGAAAGTAAATGGCATATAGAATCTAAAGATGCAATAAACGAAATAAGAGAAGAAATGAATGTTGTAAATAGAATATAAATTGTTAAAATAAAACTGTTATTTAAGAAAAGGAGTTGTAAGTTGTGGAAGATGCTAAATGTATGAATGATGATTGTAATATATTAAACAAGAACATTTGTTGTTGTGATTGCTTAGAGATAAGAAAATGCGAATTTGTATGCCCAGCATATAAGTTTGAATGTGAAAAAAGATATTATGAAGAAACAGAATAATATCATTAAAATAAAACTTTAAAGGACATGAGTATTATATGGAGATAGCTTACAGCAGATACGTCAAAAGTTATATAAAATTAATAGAATATAAATCTGATGATGATTGGACATTTATGAAATGTAACGAAAATGGCAAAACATATTTTTGGAGAAGAAGAATTATAAAATCAAAAGTTAAATATTCTGACCCAGATTTTATATGGATAACAATTAAAGAAAATGAAGATATTGCTAAAAAGTAAATATCATTAAAATAAAACATTTAAAGGAAAGTGGAGAAAAATCTATGCGAGGGATGTAGGTATGGAATTAGAAGAACCACAAGAGCAAGAGTATAGTTGGGAATAGATAAAATAGAATAAATAATTTAAATAGGAGTGATATAATGGCAGACAAAAAATTAATAAATGATTATTGTAAAGAAGTAGCAGATGAATTTGTAAATAAATATTTAAAAGAATTAGATGATAATATCTATAAAATGTTAAATACATTTGGCTTTAGCGGAGACGTAAATGATGCAGGTCAATGGCTAGAAGATAATGAATACAGATTAGCTTTTGATGAAGATTTCACAGATTTTGACGGAGTAAAAACTAAAAGTATATATCTAGTTGAATACTCAACTAATTGTGTAGTAGGTATATTCTTTGTAAGAACATATTTAGAAGATGGAAATCTATGTTATGAGATAAGCGATGTTTTTATAAATAGAATTAATGAAGGAGAATAGTATGAAGGAAAAATATATTGTAAAACCTATAGTCAATGTTACAGCTGTTGAGTATGTGCGAACATATGGTGTATATGAAAATTATGTGGTTGACCCTGATTCAAGACATTGTATCAATTCTGACCCAAATTTAAATTTAGTATGTGAATGTAAAAATGAATGGGTAGCCATTCAAATATGTGGCTTACTAAATACTGATGATTATATTGAAGAATTATAGGAGAATATTATGAAGAATGTTTTAGAAAAATTTTTTATAGGC
>JBGVLG010000151.1:0-1528 GCA_045124155.1 Anaeroplasma sp. | reverse complement strand
ATATTATCTTCAATAAAACGTATATTTGGTATTGGTTTATATTCATTTAAAATTATTTCATTATATACTTGTTCTTTTTGTTCTGATCCAATAAACTTATGAAACCATCCTCCGAATAGTTGTTTCTTGCAAGATACTTCTTCTACTTCTTCACCGTCAAATAAACTAGAAAGATAATTGTGTACTTGTGAAAACGATTGTCCGCTATTAAATTGAAGTATTGTATAGATATCTCCTTTAACATTTTTGCTCCAAATAGTACAAAATAAGTTTTCAAGATTAATTACTACACTTGTTGGATTTGAGTCTTCACTATAACCACATCTTAATTCGTCAGATTTAAATTTTTTAATACTGGCGAATCCATACTTTTCTAATACGTCAATAAGCAAATCTTCATTTTGAATAAGTTTTTCTTTAATTTTATATGATTCCATATAATCACTCTCTTTATTTTTCACCTCTTATTAATATATAAAAAAAAGAAGCTAGAATATTCTAACTTCTCTGAGCATCTGCGACAGGAATACACATCCCAATTTCTTTATATATCGACCATGTACCGTTAAATTCATATAAAATCCATGAACCGTCTTGTGAAAATCTTGTTTTATCAATATAGACTATTACATATTTTTTATCTGAGTCTAATTTAATTTTCTCTTTTACCCATTTACCTAGTGCCTCATTATAAGTTAGTTTATAAGGATTACAATAATATTTATTTTCTGTATCAATTTCTTCTGGTTTTGCACGTCTTAAAATACCATGATTAGTAACCATTGTAATAATATTTTTTGCTTCAGCTAAATCCATTCGACTTAATCTTCTTTTATAATCAGCGCTATTGGCAATCTGCCAAGGCAACCATAAATGAGTTTTTGTTTCTTGAGTAACGTATGTTAGTTCTTTAAATAATTCAATTGCTTTTTGCCATGCTTGTCCATCTGAACTAGATACAGAACTATCAATTTTTGCTGTATCATATATTGTCAAATAGTATCCTAATTTTGAATATTTTCTAATCGCTTTAATAACTTCTTGACTACTGCTTGTATTCATATCAATAAAATGAATAGGTTTATTATATTTGTTATTAATAATATCTTGAGCTTTTTTCAACATTTCAATATCTTCTTCTGTTAATTTAGCTTTATTTAATTTATCTCTTGTTACTTTAAAATAATTTAATTCTCTAGTTAAAATGATTGTAATGAACATTAACATATATTGTTTAAATGTCAACTCATTACTAATTACCAATACTTTGTATCTTTGTTTAATTATTGGATAAACAATATTAGACATTGTAAAAGTAGATTTAGATGCTCCAGATAATCCACTAAATAGAGTTACACAACCCTCTGGTATCCCGTTAAATGTTGAATCTAAAATTCTTGCATATTCTCCGAATGAAATAGTTTTAATATAATCTCCTTTGATAATTTCATCTAATAAACTATCAGATAAATAAAAATCATTGTGTGTTGCTTTTCTACTAATTGTAGTATTATTAATATTTTCAATC
>JBGVLG010000150.1:0-3023 GCA_045124155.1 Anaeroplasma sp. | reverse complement strand
ACTAATAGTCTATCAAGTAATCGGATGGTAGTCTTTCTAGACAAGGTGTAGGCAACTTACCAATATTATTCGGTTGACTAAAATTAATTTAGAAGATAGAAGTTAGCATCTTATGACTTATAGTCATGAGAGGTTCAAATTATATATCAATTATGCTTTTATTATATTGTTTCATATTAATTATTATAAAATATAAAAAAATATTATCTAATTACCCTATTATTTTTAATAGAATATTACATTTATTTTATATAAAAAATCCATTATTCTACAAAATTTGACATAACCTTTTACTTGTGATAATATTGAAATACATGAGAAAGGATTTTTAATATGTTAGTTTTTTTTACGGATTCAGATTGTGATATCACTCCTGATATTGCAAAGGAATATGGTTTTGAATTAATTAGTATGCCATATTTTGTTAATGATAAGGAAATAAATCCATATGTAGATTGGCAGGATTTTAATTCTAAAGAATTTTATGATATGCTTAGAGGAGGAGTAATCCCTAAAACCTCTGCTATTAGTCCCTCAAAATATATTGAATATTTTGAACCACATTTTAAAGCTGGTAATGATATTATTTATGTACATTTTTCTAAAAATATGAGTGGAACTTTTAATGCAATGAATTTAGCATTAGAGGAATTATATGAAAAATACCCAGAAAGAAAGTTCTATTCTATTGATACTAAGGCTATTACTGCATTAAGTTATTTAATAATAAAAGAAATTGGTAAATTATATAAAGAAGGAAAAAATGCTCTAGAATTAATAAAATGGGCAGAAACTGAAGTTCAAAAATATGCAATATATTTTTATGTTGATGATTTAACCTTTTTTAGACAAAGTGGTAGAGTTAGTGGTCTTGCAGGATTATTTGGTAATTTATTAAATATACATCCAATTATTCATATTAATTCTGATGGAATAATGACAAATATTACGAAGGCTAGAGGTAAAAATAATACCATTAATAAAATAATTGAAATGATTGATGAAATCCAAGATAATATAGCATCACATAAAATTATTGTTGCTCATTCGGATGCCTATGATATAGCACTATTAGTAAAGAATAAATTAATTGAAAAATATGGTGAAGGATTAGATATTGAATTTGTTGTAGTTAATCCAACTGCAGGAAGTCATTGTGGTCCAAATTGTGTTGGAGTTGCCTTCCATGCAAAACATAGGTGATATTATGGTAAATATAGTTAAGGTTGAAACAAAAAAAGAACAAAAGAAATTTGTTGATTTTCCTTTGAAATTATATAAAGGAAATAAAAATTTTGTTCCACCATTATATAGTGATGAATTAAAAATGTTTAAAAAAAATTATGTATATAATGATCAATGTAAATCAATATTTTTTAATGCATATAAGGATAATGTTCATGTAGGAAGAATTCAAGGTATTATACAAAAGGCTAGTAATGAAAAATGGAATGAAAGAAAGGTTAGATTTACTAGATTTGATTCTATTGATGATCAGGAAGTTGCAGATGCATTATTTAATGCAGTAAAGAAATGGGCTTTAGAGAATGAAATGGAATATCTTGTGGGACCTTTAGGATATTCTGATTTAGAAAGAGAAGGATTGCTTATTGAGGGATTTGATGAGCTTTCTACATTTGAAGAACAATATAATTATCCATATTATAGTAAATTAATTGAAAATATAGGATTTGTTAAGGATGTAGATTGGGTCGAAAGAAAACTATATGCTCCTAAAGAATTAGATGGAAAATTTGAAAAGCTTTGCTCTTATATTTTAAGAAAAAATAAGCTAAAGATTGTAGAAACTAAATCAACTTCTGATTTTATTAAAAGATATGGAGAAAAATTATTTAAAGTATTAGATAAAACCTATGATAATCTTTATGGTACTGTTCCATTTACTGATGGTATGCGTAAAATGGTTATCAGCAATTTTAAATTAATATTAAATAAAAAGTATTATGCAGTTATTGTAGATAGTGACGATAATGTAGTTTGTTTTGGAATTTGTATTCCTTCAATCGCAAAGGCAGTACAAAAGAGTAACGGACATTTAACTATTCCAACTATAATAAGAATTCTTAAGGCAAAGAATAACCCAGAAATATTAGATTTGGGATTAATTGGAGTTCTTCCTGAATATCAAATGAAGGGCGTAGCATCTGTTTTAGTATATGAAATTATGAAATATCTTTTAAATGGAGAGCTTAAATATGCAGAAACTAATTTAAATTTAGAGGATAATATTTCTATACAAAACCAATGGAAATCTTTTGATAATATTTTACATAAAAGACGTCGTTCATATATAAAGAAATTAAAATAGTATTAATTAAGGAAAAAAATATGAAAAAAGAATTACCAAAAGTAACATATAAAGCCAATAATATTTTTATGCAAGAAGCAATAATAGAAGCAAGATTGGGAATTCATAATAATCATGGAGGACCTTTTGGTGCTGTTGTTGTCAAAGATGGAACAATTGTAGGTAAGGGACATAATTGCGTGTTATTAAATAAAGACTCTACCTGTCATGGTGAAATGGAAGCAATTCGTGATGCTGAAAAGAATTTAAATTCTTATTCATTAGAAGGATGTGTATTATATACTACAGGAGAACCATGTAATATGTGCTTAACAGCTATATTATGGGCAAATATTGATAAGGTATATTACGGTTGTAGTATCGAAGAAAATGAATCAATTGGATTTAGAGATAAAAAGTTTGACGGACTGTTTGGTGGAAGAGAAAAGCTTTCAAGTTTTTTAATTGAAATAGATAATGAAGCATGTATAGAATTATTTAAGGAATATAATAAGTTAAATCATACAATATATTAATTGAATATCTATAATATAGATGCCTCCTATTAATAAACGGTTCTTACGCTTGATAGGGTATAGAACTAGAATAATCAAAAAGCTTTTTGTAAGATGATTTGAAATATAATCATCTTATTTTTTTTGATTGCATTGTTCTCATAATCGGGTATTTGTGATATAATCATATTGAAAAGAGT
>JBGVLG010000149.1:0-7365 GCA_045124155.1 Anaeroplasma sp. | reverse complement strand
ATACGCATACTACTTAAATGATACCAAAATTATTATGAAATGGTAGGGGGGTTAAAATTTGTGGTCACTAGTATTTTCTAAGGCAGCACAAAAAGAAATATTAGGGTTTTATTATTTATGCGTCGCATATTATACGCATACTTTTTAATTACATTTGCTTTATCTATTATTTTATTATTCATTGCGGTTATGCAATTTTGTAATCGAGGATTTTTGTTTGTTAATGCTTATATTTTTGGAACAAAAGAAGAAAGAAATAGTATGGATAAAACTCCATATTATAAACAAGCAGGAATTGTATTTACTCTATTAAGTATTGTATTTTTAATAATTTCAATAGAAATAATAACTCATATTTTTTGGTTATTTTTTATTTCAATAGCTATTTCTATTATTGATATAATTTATGCAATATTATCTTCAATTCAAATTGAAAAGAATAAATAAAAGAGGAGCCTTTGCTCCTCTATATTATTTTAGCTCAAAATAAGCACAATCTATTTTTGCTAAATCATATTCAACTTCAGTACCTAATGCCTCATATACATGTACTAGCTTATCTCCTTTGATGTAGCCATTCCATGTTGTAATAACTGTTTTCTTTTCAGATAATTCCTTTAAGAAATCTAATAAATCAATTTGAGAATCCTTTTGATATAGGATTTTCTTTTTATCTAATAATATTTCTTCAGGTTTATAGGTTTCTAAAAAACCTCTAACAAATCCATAAACATAATTTGAATCTTTTCCTTCTGGAATTTGTTTTCCTAATATAGTATCTAAATCTAAAATAGGAATTCCTTTTTCCTTTGAGTAATTATGTAGGAATTTTGATTTTCCTGATCCTGGTCTACCTATAAGCAAAAGAAGCTTATATTTTCTACCTCTTAATTCATTTTCTAATTGCATAAAATACCCCTTTCAATTTATTTTTATTATTTTAATCGTATATTACATCTATATTGTAATTCTTTAGTGATATGAAAGTAAAGATGAAAATAAAATATTTATATATTTATTGTAAATTTAATTTTAATATCAGCTTATTATTAGTATTATGCTATAATTTTATTGAATGTGATTTATTATTTTAAATTTATTATGAAAAAAATTATTGAGGTATATTATGGTAAAAAATATAGTAAAAACAGAATCAATATTAATTATTAAATCAGAACCAGTAACAATAAATGATCTATATTTATATGATGATTTAATGGATACATTAAAATTTAATAGAACACATTGTGTTGGTATGGCAGCAAATATGATTGGAGTTTCAAAAAGAGCTATTATTTTTGAAGATGTTGATAAGAATTATGTTGTAATGTTTAATCCGGTTATTATCGATAAAAAGTATGAATATGAAGCTAGTGAAGGATGTTTATCACTAGAGGGAGTTAGGAAAACTAAGAGATATAAAAAAATAAAAGTAGAATATTATACTAAGGAGTTTAAGAAAAGAATTAAAACCTATAGTGACTTTACTGCTCAAATTATTCAGCATGAAATAGATCATTTGGAAGGGATATTAATATAATGGAATATAATACAGGAATAGATGATTTTAAATTAAAAGATGCAAATCCTAATGATTGTGAAGATATTTTAAAATTAATAAAGGCTATAGCTAAATATGAAAAAATGGAGGATTCTGTTACTGCAACAAAAGAAACTTTATATGATTCTTTATTTGTTAAGGATAGCGCAAAGGTCATATTAGCATATTATAGAGATAATTTAATTGGTTATATGCTTTATTTTTTTAATTTTTCAACCTTTACAGGTACTAGAAATATATATTTAGAGGATTTATTTTTATTTGAAGAATATCGTCATAAGGGCTATGGAAGCATTATGTTAAAGATTTTAGCTAATATTGCTGTAGCTAGTGATGTTAAAAGAATAGATTGGATATGTCTAAATTGGAATAAGCCTAGTCTAGATTTCTATAAAAGTATAAATGCAAAGGCTCTAGATTATTGGATTTTACATAGATTAGATGAGACTGCCATAAAGGAATTAGCTAAATAAATATAATTTTACATCTTTATGGATTAAAGAAAGAGGAATCATTAGATAAATTAAGAATTATTAGACTAAATAGTAGATAAAAATCGACATTTTTAATTACGATTTTTATTGAAATCCCTATTTAGGTATGATAATATAATATTGTAAGTAAATACTAGTTCAAAAAAGGGAGTAGATTCCATATTATATGGAATGAAATTTGTCAGCTCAATAACGATTGTTATTCGGTTTCATTTTAAAATATCGAGACTTTTATCAGTAATGGTGAAAGTCTTTTTTCAATATGGAATAAGAATTAGTTGCTTATAATATATTTATTAGGAGGAAAATAAAAATGAATGCATTAATATTTTTAAATGTTGGAGTTGTAATTGGTGTTGTTGCAGCAGTAGTAGCAATATTATTGATTATATTTTTTGTTTCTGCATATGTTAAAGCCGCACCAGATACAGCGATTATTATTTCAGGCTTTAGAAAAAGAAGAATTTTAATAGGTAAATCAGGATTAAGAATTCCATTCTTTGAAAGAATAGATAGATTATCCTTAAGAGTATTCCAGGTTGATATTAAGACTGATGAAGCTATCCCTACTTCAAATTTCATTAATATTAGAGTTGATGGTGTTGCAAACTTAAAAATTTCATCAGACCCAGCCTTATTAGATAGAGCAGCTGAATCTATTCTAAACATGTCTGAGGATGATTTGATTAAGCAGGTTCAACAGGTATTACAAGGTAATATGCGTGAGATCATTGGTACAGTAGACATTAAAAAGCTTGTACAGGATCGTCAAGGTGTAGCTCAATCAGTTAAGGAAAATGTAGTTCCTGATATGGCTAAGATGGGTATTGAGGTTGTAAATTTCAATATTCAATCATTTGCTGATGATAATCATGTAATTGAAAATTTAGGTATTGATAATATCTCTCAAATATCTAAAGATGCTGCAATAGCTAAAGCAAATGCTGATAGAGATGTTACAATTGCTAAATCTATTGCTGAAGAAGCAGCAAATAGAAGTAGAGTTGAGGCTAATCAAAAGATTATTGAACAAAATACTGAATTATCACTTAAGCAATCTGAATTAAAAATGCAAACAGATACTGCAAAGGCTCAAGCTGATGCAGCATATTCAATTGAGGAACAAAAGCGTCAACAAGAGATTAATATAGCTAAGATTAATGCTGATATTGCTAAGCGTGAGCGTGAAGTTGAATTAGGTCAAAAGGAAGTTGAGCTTCAGGAAAGAAAGCTTCAAGCTTCTATTAATAAGCAAGCTGATGCTGAAAAATATGCTAAGCAACAAGCTGCTGAGGCTGAATTATATGCTCGTCAAAAGGCTGCAGAAGCAAAAAAATTCGAGCTTGAACAAGAGGCTGAAATGCAAAAGATTAAGGCTGAGGCTGATAAGGTAGCTCGTCAAAAGGAAGCTGAAGCTTTAAAGATAGAAGCAGAAGCAGAAGCACAGGCTCAAATTGCAAAGGCTAATGCTTTAAAGGAGGCTGCACTTGCTGAAGCTACAGGTATTGAGGCTAAGGGTAAGGCTGAGGCTGATGCAATTCAAGCAAAGGCTGATGCGATGAAGCAATATGGTGAGGCTGCAACATTACAATTAATTTTAGATTCTGGAGTATTACCAGATATTGTAAATGCTTATAGTAAGCCAATGGCTGAGGCTATGTCTAAGATTGATTCTATTACTATGTATGGTGAGGGCAATACAGCAAAGCTTACTGAAGAAATATCAAAGAATGGCACTCAAATATTTGCAGGATTAGAAAAAGCTACAGGTCTAGATATTAAATCACTTCTTGCTGGTTTCTTAGGTGGAAAGCTAATAGCTGATAAGAACAATAAAAAAGAAGAATAATACTTTTTTGACACTAGAGAAGAACTCTAGTGTTTTTTTGAATATTAATATTTTAATATTATAACTTATAAGAATTTTGAATATAAAAAGTATTACTGAATATTATGATAATAATTGTGTAAATGTTATCATAAAATTAAAAATATATCTTTATTGTTCTAATTATGATAAAATTGATATATTAGAAAAATAGAAAGGGTATGCTTATGAGGATTTTATCAGTAACATCACGAACTATAACACTAGAATTAGATAATAATTTGCCATATTATAGTGAGAATGATTTTTCTATTTATTTAAATAATAAATTTATTAGAAAAGAAAATAGAAATGTTTTTACAATTTTTGATTTAACTCCAAATCAAAAATATAGTTTAATCATAGATAAAGAATTGATTGAGTTTGAAACCTTAAAGGAAACTGTAGCATTAAATATTAAAGATTTTAATGCCATTGGTGATGGAATAAGCGATGATACTGTAAAAATTCAAGCAGCTATTGCTTGTTGTCCTAAAAATGGTACTGTATATATTCCTAAGGGTATTTATTTAATAAGCTGTATATTTTTAAAATCAGATATGATGCTGTATTTTGAAAGTGGTGCTAAAATAATTACAAAGCATGAAAGAAATGATTATCCTATACTACCTGGTGAGATTGATAATTTTAATTTTGGCACTTGGGAAGGAAGTATGGTTTCAAATTTTGCATCAAGTATTACAGCGATAAATGTATCTAATTTAGTTATTGCTGGAGATGCTGAAATTGATGAAAATGCTCATCTTGGTGATTGGTATATTAACCATAGAGTAAAAAGAATTGCTTGGCGTGGCTATGGAATGTATTTTAAGGATTGTAATAATGTATCTGTTATTGGAATTTATATTCATAATACTCCATCTTGGAATATCCATCCCTTTTTTAGTAATAATTTAAAATTCTTAAATATGAGAATAGAAAATAATCCTAATATGCCTACAACAGATGGATTAGATCCTGATTGTTGTAATGAGGTATTAATTGCTGGATGCAAATTCAATGTTGGTGATGATTGTATAGCTATTAAAAGTGGTACATTAGATTTAGCTAAAAAATTTAAGCGCCCATCAAGTAATATTATAATTAGAAATAATTTAATGGAAAAAGGTCATGGTGGTGTTGTATTTGGAAGTGAGCTTTCTGGTGGAATTGAAAATATTATAGTTGAGAAATGCTTATTTAGAAATACTGATAGAGGCTTAAGAATTAAAACAAGACGTGGAAGAGGAAGAATTGGTATTATTAATAATGTTTTATTTAATAATATTAAAATGGAAAATGTTTTAACTCCTTTTGTTATAAATATGTATTATAATATGGGTCCTGCTGGTGGTCATGAGGAATATGTTTGGACTACCAAATTATTGCCGGTTGACGATAGAACTCCATATATTGGCCATTTTAAATTTTCAAATATTGAATGTAGTGGTGTCGGTTATGCAGCTGGAGTATTTTTAGGTTTACCTGAGGCTAAAATTGGTGGAGTTGAATTTGAGAACGTGAAATTTAACTATAATAATTCTATTGAAGCAGGATATCCTGTAATGATTGAGCATAATTTTAAATTAAAAAATGCAGGATTATATTGTTTTAATATAGATAAGGTTATTACTAATAATGTAGAATTCAATGGTAATGAAACAGAAGAAATTATAAATATAGAAAGTGAGATTTAATATGGGAAATTTATTATTTACAATCAATGCTATTTTACCGATTATACTTCCAATATTACTTGGATATTTTTTGAAAAGAATTAATTTTTTATCTAAAGAATTTTTAAATGAGGCAAATAAATTTACCTTTAAAATATTAATTCCAATTTTATTATTTAGTAATGTATATTTAGCTGATATTACTACTATAAATTGGGCATTTGTAGGCTTTTCAGCGGGAGCAATACTAATTTTATTCTTTGTAGGATTATTAATTACTCTAATAATTCCAGATCGAAAACAAAAAGGAGTAATACTTCAAGCATCATTCAGATCAAATTATGCAATCATAGGAATTCCTCTTGCGACAATGCTAGGTGGAGAATTAGCTAAGGCTGAGGCTTCAGTTGTTGCGGCAGTAAGTGTACCTTTATTTAATATGCTTGCAGTTATTGCATTAAGTATTTTTGATCATAGTGAGGATAGTAAGGTATCTTTTAAGGATGTATTAATTAAAATAATTAAGAATCCTTTAATTATAGGAGTATTTTGTGGATTAGTAGTATGTATGATTAATACAATTATTAATATAAATGGAGGTAATGTTAGTGAGTTTTTAAATGCTAATATGAGTTTTTTACCTACAACTATTAAAAATATTGCTAATTTAGCTACTCCACTTGCATTAATTGTATTAGGTGGTAAGTTTGAATTTAAGGCTGTAAAGAGTTTATGGAAGCAATTAACCTTATCTGTTACTTTAAGATTAGTTATTACTCCACTTATTTTCCTTGTCATTGCATATTTCTTAGGATTTAATTCAGCAACACAATTTGCTATATTAATTGCCCTATTTGCAACCCCTATTGCAGTATCTAGTGCTCCAATGGCAGCTCAAATGGGACAGGATGAAGAGCTTGCTGGTCAAATAGTAGTTTGGACTAGTGCTTTATCAGCATTTAGTTTATTTATTATAATATTTATTTGTGCACAAATAGGTATTTTTGCAATATAATTATTTATTTAATTTGAAATTATGTAGAAATTATTTCTTTATTTTTCATTTTATGTTTTTTTATCGAAAAAAATCAAATTTTTAAAAATTTTGTTTCAAAAAATAATTATTTTGTGATATACTTATTTACTGAAAATATAAGTAATTTTTAAGGGGGTATTACTATGGAAGAAATTAAAAATCCAATTGTGAAGGTGCAAGTAAAGGATAATACTTTGGCAGTAACAAAGGGCTACTTATATATAAATAAAGATGGAAAAGAAAGATATACATATAATGAGGTATATTATCAGGATAAAGATCGTATTTGTAGAAAATATTCTAATGAAAAGGGAGAATTTTTCTATAATATTGAATTGGTAGATGTAGTTGTTGAAACATACATTATGAAGGATGGAACTCCTGGTTCTAAAACTTATCCATTATCAGAAACTCCATATTTAGCTACAAGTGCTGATACTGCCGATCCTCAAGTATTAACTAATTATTTGGAATTTAAACTTCATAGATAAAAATTGCTCGAATTTATTTCGAGCTTTTTTGTCGCTTAGGAAATTGTATGTAACTTCCTAATTTACCATATATAACAGGAAAAATCCTAGGCATTAGGATTTTTTTTTGACTAGGATAGATGTTTTATAATATTATTTTTCATATATTATTTCTTATATTTATATTTCTTTTTCCATATATCTATTGGCACAAATTGAGGTTTGCCACATTTAGGACAATACATTTTAGGGTAATTTTCT
>JBGVLG010000148.1:0-3616 GCA_045124155.1 Anaeroplasma sp. | reverse complement strand
CAGTTTCGTCATTCACTGTTATAAAAACCTCTTTATCCTCTTTGTATAATTGCACACTTAAAAAATCATATTCTTCTATGCAACACTTAAACTTCTTGCTTTCAACCACCACTCTCACCCCTTAAAACATCAATTTTAATTACCCTTTATAAACAATTGTTTGCGACAAGGTTTTAACTTCTTTTACATAAACAACAGATACATCCTCTTTTGAAAGTAAATCTTTAACAAAATTATATGCTAACTTAATTTCGTCACCCTCAAAGGTTTTGTGTTTCGTATCCGTAAGATATGATTCATGAAAAGCCGAAAAAACGTTTTGAATCCAATACACAATTTTCTTATTTTCAACGCACCGATTATTAACTTTTATATTAATCACCTCTTAAAACTATTTTTTAATTACTTTCAGCGGCACCTTGAATCTCTACAAATGGGCATTTTTCATAATTAAATCTTGGATAAAAATTACCCTTATAACTACAAGCACCCAAAACTTTTCCACATCTACTATACTGGTGTTTTTTGTCTTTTACAGTTTCGTATTGCAAGCTATACACCCATAATTTACAATTCCCACATTTCATTAAATCACCTCTTAAAACTATATTTTTATTTACAAAATTCCTTTATCTTTAAAGTAATCACTTTTTCTATCATCTACCATTATTCTTTTTGGATATATATGATTTGTTTCTATTTTATATTTATACATATAATTAATATTTCCATCTTCATCAAATACGTTATCGGTCATCCAATCATAAAGACTAACGTGGTAATGATATTCTATTCCTTCTTCATTTTTAACTAAAGTTATATACGCAACATCTTTTAATCTATCGTATGGAACGTTATCTGAATTATATTCAAATTCTTTTAATTCTTCAATATATTCATCAATACCATCCCATGCATCTGATAACCACACACACGATGTAGATGGTTCAAAATGTGAACAGATAGGACACGTTACTATTGAACCTCTATATCCATTAAAAATTTTAGTATATAATTTTACTTTATTATGATCTATCATCGGACAGGGCTCATACTCTTCTGTCTTTTTAATATGACTACAATATTTACAAGAACTACACGTTAAAACTCTTCCATATTTATCCATATATAATCATCTCCCTATATTTATTCATCTAACAAATCTTTTAACATACTTTTTACTTCTCTTAATCCTCTTAATTTACCTAAATGATAATTATATGACATATCATCACATAAAGATGTTAAATCGTTTTGTTCTAATCTGTCTTCCTCTCTGTTGATTTTTTCCTCAATAATTTCTAAAATAGCTTGCAATTCCATTTTCATATTTATCAATCCTTTCCTTATTCTTCTATATTATATGCACGTTGTAAATAATATGTTCCTAAACAAATACTATCTGCTTCATCTTCTGTTGTTTCAATTCCATATTATATTCTTTTTTTAATTATTTCTTGAATAAGTTGTTCCACTTCTTAAATTTGCGTCGCATCTTCCGGCTTTAATTTCTTTAATAACCCAATCGACACGACCTACAAAACCATCCCAACGACACTCATCACGGAGTCTATGTGGACAGTTCTTATTTGCAAAATCATGGTGTTGTTTTAATGATTCTATTCCTAACCCAAATTGATTTAATAATCTTGCGCAAACATATACTGCATTTTCTTCAGCATCTGTATATTCATTTCCATCATATTTAGTTGAATAACAAATTTCTACTCCGATACCATAACGATTGCCTTGTCCATTAGCTCCATCTCCTGCGTGCCACGCGTTTCTATTTAATGGTAATCCTTGAATTACTTCTTTATCATCTACTGCAATATGATATGACACTTGATTATTATTACTAATCATATAACTAATTTCATTTTTTGCAGATGCAGAATTTGACGTGTTGTGACAAACCACGTATTTTGGTGTCATTTTATAAGGACACTTAATAGAATATTTACTACTTGAAACTAAATTTTGTTTAAATGTATAAGCCATTTATTATCATCTCCTATATTTATATTATTTTAAAAAAAACATTAAAAATTCATAAAATTGTTCTTTGGTATTATTACCATGTCCATAAATTTTATGGAATAATTCATGGCAATCTTTACATAAACATACACCATTATTAATATTTACTCTTTTTTCAATGCACCAATTATATCCATCTAGGTGATGAGCGTTCATTTCTCCATTATGTCTTCCACAGCAAACACAAGTATATCTATCTCTTTCCATTATCCCTTTTCTAAATTCTTTAAATTCATATGTTTTTCTAAACCTTTCTTGTTCTGAATCATATCCACCATTCCAGTTATATGCTCTTTCTTGTGCATTAACACATTTTTTACAATATCCACTTATATTATTATTACATATAGAATCAAATGTTGTTTCAAATTCATGCCCACATTTTCCAACGACTTTTATTTTCGTTTTGCTATTTATATATTCATCTGATATTAATTTCATTCCTCTTTCTTCTATGTTTTTTCTGACATAATCCATTGTGTATGAATAACGTTCTCTTGCCATTTCTTTTATACATTTTTTACAATAACAATTATTATCGGAAGTTTTTATATGATTTTTAATTATTCTAAGTGTTGTTTCAAAATTGTTTCCACATCTACATTTAACAATAAGTTTACTATCATGATTATAATAATTACCATTTACATATTTTAACCCAGTGGATTCTATGATTTTTATTACATCGTTTAATTCTAATCGTTTTGGCATTTCAATCTCTCCCTTTTTATTTTAATTTAATCTCGCACAAAACAATTGAATTATCTTTATAGTAAACCTTTAATATTTGAGCAGGAGTATTATTATATCTTTTATTCATAGCATAGTTATCACTTCCACTCATTGTTCCATTTACCGTTACATTATCATGCATTCTAACATTATGTAAATGTCCAATTATTAATTCGTCTGCTCTATATTCTCCTAATAATTGATTAATTCTATCTGTCGCCTTATTTAATTGTTTAAAATCGTTATGACCATGAGTTACTGCAATACGTTTATCATTAATTTCTATTAAAGCAATATCATTAAATAAATTTTCATTAAATTTTATATTATATCCTAATCGTTCTTTAAGTTTAATAATTTCTGTTTTTAATTTTAAATATTCATAAATAAGTGATTCAAAATTTTCTTCATCAATACTTTCTTTAATGTTTGGCGATACCCTACCATGATTACCATTAACATTGTAAACCTCAATGCGCTTTACAGACTGTGATAAAGAAATTACTAAATCTGTTAGCATTTCAGAAGCTATTAATACTTGCGAAATAATGTTTTCATTTTGTTTTAATCTACTACTAACGTGAATTACACCATGAGTTATATCTCCCATGATTGCAATATGTAATTTAACAACATTATTTAGTTTACAAAATTTAATTGTATCTTTGATTAATTTATCTAATCTTTCTTTTGCGATATCTATATTATATTTATTTGACGGTGTATCTATATCAACTCCGATATGCCAATCACTTATACACAAAATTGCTTCAGTTTCTTCTCCGTTAATTTCATATGGATAAATATTTGTATTATGATTATAATTAAGATTTTCTAATTGTGA
>JBGVLG010000147.1:0-2461 GCA_045124155.1 Anaeroplasma sp. | reverse complement strand
CTTTAAACATTCTCTAAACTTATCTGATACGATTATCATTTAATTATCTCCTTTTATCTATTTAATTTTATTAACTCAATGACTAGATTAATTTCTACACTTAGCAACATTACAACTGGTAAAACTCTTAATAGTTCCATTATTACACCTTCTTTTAATGATTTATTTTCTTTTATTTAAATATCTAAGTAATTCTTTTTCGATAGCTTCTACTTCTTCTTCAGTATAATTTTTTCTCCTACTTAGGATTAATGATCCTCCATCAATTTTATCTAGTAAATCTTTTAATCTGTTTAATACTTCATTCCTGTTCAATACTCTCACCTCCTTACATTTTTAAGTATAGTGAGTGAATTTTAAAATAATACTTTTGTTATGCTATTTTATTTTACCGTACACGGAATTTTTAGGACTATAATTCCTTATCGTCGTATTTTTACCATAATTAGTCGTAAAGTTACCATAGATAGTCGTATTTTTACCATAGTTAGTCGTATTTTTACCATAGTTTATGCCTTCAAACTCAGTCATATCAATGCTTTTCAGCTTCCGATAATGGGCTTTCCAGAAGGGGCAAGTAAGAAAGGGCTAAGATAATAGGCGTCACTTCAAGTGACGTTGTTGTGTTGTTGTTGTTTTCTTTTTTTCTTTTACTGAAATGGTTAGTTATTACAGTATAAGCTAAATATGCAAGTATATTTCTATATGCAGTATTAGATATAAAATAAGAATCCTTACATAAAAGTAAGAACTCTATTTAAAATAATTATTCATATCTTTTTTTATCTTATTACTATCTTTTAATAAATAATATTTTTCAGTATAAGTAGATGACTTACTATGTCCTAATTGATTCTTTACAGTATATATATTAACATTATTCATTAATAAATTAGTACAGTAGAATTTACGTAAATCATGTGGTGTAACATTATACTTAGATAGAAAGTGATATATTCTATTTCTAGACATCCATCCATGTATTGTTTTACAGTAATAGCCATCAATGGAACTAGAACAGCATTTAAGAGTGTTTATTACTTCACTAGGTAAAATTACTTTACGAATACTATCTCTTGTCTTAGGGGCTTCTAGGAACGTTTTAGTGTGTCCTTCTATTGATACTTTAGTCAATGATTCTGTTATTAATATGCCCTCGTCATCAATATTAACCTTATTAGCAGCCATAGCTTCACCTAGTCTACATCCAAAACAGAGTAATATAATTACTGGCTCTATATCTTTTCCATGTACATCATTAAGTATTTGATTAACTGTATCAGCACTAATAACTTCTTTATCATTATAATCACGTACTTTTACAGTAATATCAATACAAGGATTATTAAATATATATTCTTTTGCTATACACCAATTGTAGAATTGTTTTAGAACTTGAAGTTTTTCCCTTTTTGTAGAGTTTTGTAATTCTAACTTTTCTATAAATGTCCTAATATCGGCTTTACTGACTTTAGAAAATTTCTTTTTGGCTAAAATTGATGTTTTGATGTGCTTTTCATAGAAATTTAATCTACTTTTATATGTTTGTATCTTCCAAGTTGACTTCTTTTCATGTAGATATTTATTGAAATAGTAATCAAATGTTTTATTACTAGTGTTATTGATATCATTTTCTTTTAAATACTTATAATATTTATCCTTAACATCTTTTACTGACTTTCCGTATATTGTCTTGTCTTTTCCATTGATCATAAATCTAGTGTATAAATATTCTATTCCATTTACAGTTTTTGTCTTAATCTTCATAATATTCCTTTACTCAAATAATTGCTTTACGTTAAATTTTACTCAAAAATAGATTGATATATAACTTAATTTACAAAGATTAACATATTATAAAGTATGTAAATATAAGCGTTACAGCCTTTTCTACACCTAAATAATGGAAAAAAGATAGTTTAATACTAAACTATTTTTAAACTCTGTAAATCAAGCTATATCAATAATTATTAAGTAATGAATATTATTTTACTCATTAGTTACTCAAATATCAATATGAATTTATAGGTAAATTCTGGTGTCGCTTATAACGACCCCAGCTTTTTAAAGGGTGTGTCCAAAATGTTCCTACCTTTAAAACTGTATCAGAACATTTTCGGATGTTAATTAGTTTACACCCTCGTCATAAAGAAGAATGTTCCACGTGAAACACTAACGGTACAAAAATTCAGTTGCCCAAACATTTTTTATTTTCTTATTATGTCTTAATTTACGGTAGGAATTTTGCTTTAATTCTTGTACTCTGGAATAAGTTACTCCAAGCATATCAGCTACCTTATTAATCGTATAAGTAGCTGATTCAAAGCCATTTATAGCCTTTGTAACGGTCTTTTCTTTATCAGTCAACTTATCTATTGCTTCAGATTCTAAGTCGTGTAAATAGCTAAAAAACATAATCTCTGGAAGCTTGTCTATCTCTTCTTGTGCTACTTCATCTTGA
>JBGVLG010000146.1:0-98559 GCA_045124155.1 Anaeroplasma sp. | reverse complement strand
TAGTTATATTATACAACTAAATAAAGAAAAATGCAATCTAAAAGCAAAAGAAAAATCAATGAATTTAGGCTTATTGTTACCCAAAATCATTGATTTTTATAATTTTGATTATTTAGTAGTATAATTTATGAAAAGTTTAGGGTAAATAAAAAATGACTACTTAATTAAGCAGTCATTAATAAAGTCTATTTATTTAATATAGATTTAATATATTTTAAACTAGATTCCATCTTATCCTTTGGTACACCCTCAAAAATAAGATTAGCATCAGGTAATTCCTCTTTAACTCTTGTAACTATATAATCTAAATCCATCATACCGTCACCTAATCCTACCTTTAGTAATGGTTTTTCATCCATAGTGAAATCCTTTAGATGAATATTTTTAATTTTATTACCAAATAGACTAATGCATTCATCAATTATTTGATGTTGATATTCTTTACTATAATTTTCTTCATTTAAGAAATTATAAACATCAACTGTAATAAATAAATGACCATTATCTACCTCATCAAAGAATCTTTTTAATTGCTTAGGAGAATACATACAATGTCCATCTGCACCTTCAATTGATAAATTAGAATTAACCTCTTTAGCATATGCTGCAAGCTCTTTAAAAGTACTAACAACAATATTAAATGCTTCCTCAGTTCTATTTAAGGGATTATAGGTCCATTTATCATCATTATAAGAGCCAGTTTCAGTACCTATATATTTTGTATTGAAGAAGTGAGAATATTCTAAATGCATTTTAAATTTTTGAATATTCTTTTTAACTAATTCTTTATTTGAATGAACTGGATTAAAATAAGAACCAATTAATGGAATTTCTAATCCTTCATTTAAAAATGCATTAGCTATTTCTTTAGCTCTTTCTTCACTTAATTCACCATACCAGGCTGTTTCACCTTCAATTGCCTTATTTATTGCAAGCTGAAGTCCATCAAAGCCTACAGCCTTTATTTCTTTGGCAAGACTTACAGGATCCTTTTTTCCAAAATCCTGAGCTCTAACAAAAACCTTCATTTATATTACCCCCATATCCTTTGTTATTTATAGTATAGTATAATTTTATTAAAAAAACAATAATAATAAATATACACTATCTTGTTAAAAATTCAATAAAAAAGTATAATATTAATAAACTAAAAATGGAGGAAAATATGAAATTATTAATGCTTATTGTAGATAATTTTGAGGATACTGAGGCTATTGGTACTCTTGATGTATTAAAAAGAGGTAATATAGAGGTTGATTTAGTATCCTTAATGGGAAGAAAAAATATTATTACTAAAACAGGACTCAATCTAAATTTAGAAAAATTAGTTACTGATGTATCATTAGAGGATTATTCTGGAGTTATTATTCCAGGAGGACCAGGCTCTTTTAAAATAATGCCTAATATAGATGCTGTAAATGAAATAATTAATTATTATGCTAATAGTAATAAGCTTGTTGCATCTATCTGTGCAGCTCCTCATTTAGTAGGAAAATTAGGCTATTTTAAAAATAGAAATTATACAGTACATCCTGGATTTGAAGGTAGTATTATTGGAGGAAACTATCAAAGAGAATTAGGAGTAGTAGTAGATGGTAATTTTATTACTGCAAAATCTATGTATTATTCTTTAGAATTTGGGTTTAAAATATTTGAATATTTCTTTGGAAATGAAAAAACAGTTATTTTAAGAAAAAGCTGTATGGGCGAATAAAAAAAGGGATTTTTTTAATCCCTTTAATTTTTTAAGTGGCCTTTCGGACAGGATTCGAACCTGCGACCCACGGCTTAGAAGGCCGTTGCTCTATCCAGCTGAGCTACCGAAAGATTATTACTAAAGCCCCATCATTATATAACATTTAAAATTCATTTTCAAGCATAAAATATCTTTTTTTAAAAAAAAGTCATTAATTCTTTTATTTTCAATCTTTTATGATAAAATAGATATAAGTTTTAATTAAATAAAAAGGGGTATTATATGAATAAGATTGAATTTAATGAGCTTGTAAGAGAATTTGGAGAAGAAATATATAGCTTTGAGAAATTTTTAAAGGATTGTTATATTACGGAGGTTAGCTATATTACTCTATTTAATTCTTTTTTAAAGGAAATAAATATTTTAACACTAGAAAATCAATTAATTAAGGATTCTTTAGAAAAGCTTGCCTCTGGTATCGAAATTGAAGAGGTTAGAAAATTTGTAATTGAACAAAAACAACAGCTTACAAGAACTATCGCTTCTTTAGTTGAAAGAGATAATTATTATAAAAGAGTTTATGATAATACAAGCCCATATTTTCCTGATGGAAATAAAGAACTTGAGGATTTATATCATGACTATTGTATAAATCATCATCCTGCAGTAAGAGCTATTATTACTAAACCGGAAGAAGAAATATATAATAATTTAAAAAGATTATATAGTGAAAATGAATATGATGCTTTTGTTAAATATTTAGAAGAAAAGAAATCTTTATTTGATAATAGAGAAATTCCTCAAGATAAATATAATGATGTATCATTACATTATTATAGATTAAGAAAGAATATGGTAGGTCAAAGAAATAATATGATGAATCAACTACCATATAAGAAAAAAGAAGTATTCAAAGATGAAATGAGTATTGCTAGTGAAGAAGCAGAATTAAGAATTCAAATTAAAAAGCTAAAGGAATTAAATGATGCTCTTCATAAGGATTTAGAAAAGAATACTGATTTAATTATTAAGCTTTAATTAGATCCTTATAATAAGTTAATGGTTCATTTCCTTTTTGGAAATATTCATAATAACCATTATTTTTAGCTAAATAGGCTTTATTATCCTTTATTTCAATATATTTAAGGGTAATATCATCTAAAATATCATAATAATTATTTTTAATACTATATTTGTCTAAGATGTATTTTGCAATCACCTTAGGCAAATTTTTTTTATATTTATCTAAATATCTTCCTTCTTTAATTTCATTATATCCAATCCAAATACCTATAGTTAAATCCTTAGTATAGGCAATAAGTAATACATCCTTTGTAGCATTATCTGGTATATTATATTTTTCTTTAGTTTTATTATCATAATTAGTTTGTCCAGTTTTTGCCATTAAATAATTATTATCTATATTATAAGGAGTATCCTTTAATACATCATGAAGAATAGAATTAATTAAAAATGCAGTAGATGGCTTCATTACTAGTGTTGGCTTAATATTATTTTTTATGGCACTAGCCTTTTTATAATATCCTAAATTACTAAAGCCTAAATAAGCATTTGCTAAATCTAATAAAGTATAGCCATAAGTAGCTCCACCAATTGAATTAGCCTCATACAAATCATCACTATAAATACCTAATTTATTTGCAAAATAAAAGGCTCTATCTGCTTTAACCTCTTGAAATAATTTTAATGCAGGAATATTTCTAGATTCAACTAATGCTCTTCTTAATGTCATAAATCCTTTATATTCTCTATCATAGTTTTCTATTTTTTCTCCATTAGAATAATGATAGGGAGAATCATTTAATATTGTTGCAGGATTATACCCTAAATATTCTATAGCTGGGGCATAATCTAGGATAGGCTTTATAGTAGAACCTGGTTGTAATTTTACATTTGTTGCATAATCAAGATTAAATCTAGAATTTTCTCTATTTCCTATTATGGCTTTAATTCCATAGGTATTATTATCTAAAACAACAATAGCTATATTTGTATCTAAATCTAAGGTTTCATTAACAATATCAAATAAATCCTTTTGAATATTTTTATTTAAATAGGTATATATTTCCTTTTGATTTAGTTTTAAAGAATCAATATAGTTTAAATAACTATATAAATATTCTTCTTCATAATAATTTATATTATTATTAATTAAACTATTAAGATTTATTTCTATTTCTTTTTCATATTCATCTTTTGATAGATATCCTTCATTATACATTTCCTTTAATACTTTATTTTTTCTTTCATTTGCACTATCTAAATTTTTAAATAAATTATATTTATTAGGAGCTTGTATCATTCCAGCTAAATAGGCAGCCATTGAAATTGTTAATTCATTTGGTTTTGTATTGAAATAATAGATAGATGCCATTTTACATCCATAAATGTTTCCCCCAAATAATATAGTATTTAAATATGCTTCAAGAATTTGTTCTTTAGTATATTTATTTTCAAGCTCTATTGCATATTTTAATTCTTTTATTTTTCTTTCTATTGTTTTTTCATTAGTTAAAAATTTATTTTTTGCTAGCTGTTGAGTGATCGTAGAGGCCCCATAATCATAACTTTGATTTTTCATATTAGAGATACTAGCTTTTATTATATTTTTTATTGAATAGCCATTATGATTAAAAAAGTTTTTATCCTCTATTGAAATTATTGCGTTAATTAAATAAGGAGAAATATCTTTAATTGATACATATTCATAATAATTATTTTCAGAGGATATTATATTATTATCTTCATCATAGATTTTAGTAGGAGTATAATTTGGGATTAATTCTATATTAATAGGATAGATATATAAATATCCTAAAAATAAAGAAATAATAATTAAGATAATATTTATTAATATTGTAAAAAATATAGATATTCTTATAATAATTTTTTTCATACTAATCATTTATATTTTTTACTTATATTATTTTATTATACAAAAAAAGCTCATTAATTTGAGCTTTTGAAATAGATATTATCTACTATTTTTAAATATGGTAATCTTGGTAAATATCCATGAGGAATTAAATAAGCTCTTTTTTTGAATGCTTCATATGGAATAGATTTTCTACCATCATTTAATGAATTTGTCCAATATTCATCACAAACTTCAAAAGGTAAAAGATAATATTCATCATAAAGACTCCAAGCTACAATCAAAAAACCAATTCCCCCATGCTTAATTATTTTTCGTAAATGTTCAATTTGGTGAGGATGAATATTAGCTAAAGGAAATGCTGTTTTATTATGATTTTCCTTTGCTTCAAAATCAATATATTTTCCTTTATAGATTCCATTATAATCTGTAGTAGAGGGAACCTTATAATAGGCTTCAGTTATTACTGCTTTATTTCTTGCTGGATAATCAACCTTAACAATTTGAACCGGAGTAGGCTTTTTATGAATAATTGCGATATCATTTGCTAAATAAAAATCATTAGATTCATTTATTATTTCTTCTAAATCCATTCCTAGATTAGCTTTATTTATTATTTTTTCTCTTTTACTTCTTTTAATAGGAAAATTCATTTTATCACCAAAAGTATTTTATCATAAAATATTGATATTTGTTATTTTTTTATAATAAAAAAGTAGAAAAAACAATTATCTTTAGGTATAATGTTATTAATAATAAAGAAAGAGAGAATTTAAATGAAAATAAGTAATTATAAAGGTAATTCTATTGGAAAAAATGAATTTATTCCAGTAACTAAAGAGGAATTAGATAATGAATTAGCTAATTTATTAAAAAGCAAAAGTACTTTTGTTAAAAAAGAAGGTAAAAGTGAATTAGGAGATATTACTAATATCGACTATGAAGGCTTTTTAGATGGTGTACCATTTGAAGGTGGAAAGGCTTCTGGATATGATTTGGAATTAGGTTCACATTCATTTATTCCAGGCTTTGAGGAAGGATTAGTTGGCTATTCTGAAAATGATGATGTTGATGTTCATGTGACATTTCCTAAAGAATATCATGCAGAGAATTTAAAAGGAAAGCCAGTAGTATTTAAATGTCATATTAATGAGGTTAAGAACAAGGTTACACCGGAATTAAATGATGAATTTGCTAAAGGCTATGGTATTTCAACTATTAATGAACTAAAGAATGAATTAGAACGTCAAATGAATGCTAAAAAGAAGAATGATGAAGATAATAAATATTTAGGTTTATTAATAGAAAAAATTATTAATGAATCTGAAATTGAACCAAATGATGAAGCAGTTAAAAATAGAATTGATGAAATGATGAATTATTATGAAGAAAATATCAGTCAATATGGTATGGATTTAAATACTTATTTATCTATGACTAATCAAACTATTGAATCATTTAGAGATCAATTAGCAAATGAGGCAGTATCAAGCTGTAAAGCTGATTGTCTTTTTAATGAAATTGCAAATATTGAGAAGCTTGAAGTAACTGAAGATGAGGTATTAAGTGAGCTTGCTTTATATAAGAATTATTATCAAATGGATGATGAAGCTTATAATAATTTTATCAATGAGAAAAAAGAAGATGTTAGATATGATTTAATTAAAAGAAAAACAGCTAATTTCTTACTTGATAATAATAATTAAATTTTTATTAGAAAATAGATTCATAATAATACTACCATTTTTATATTAATATTAATTAAATATATAAGTTAGATAATTACAACAAATTATTTATTATTAGGCTTTTAAAAAAAATTAGTAGGATAAAAGTAGGATTTGTTACTAATAGAATAGCATATCAATAATTTAATGATGAATTGACTATTGATATGCTTTTTTATATTTTAATATTACTTTATGTAATAGCATTTTTTTAAATTTCTTACTATTAATAAATTTAAAAATCTTAATTAATCTTTTCTTAATTAATTATTAAAGATTTTATTGTTATCATTGTATATGGTATTTTAAAAGTGTAGGATTGAGGATGCGGACATTTTTTGTCTTTAATTAGATTATTTTATTTTACAGTTTAATATTAAAATAGTATAATAATTATAAGATTTGAAAAGGAGAATTATATGGAAAATTTAGATTGGAATTTAGGCCTTATTTATAAGGATAGAAATGAATGGACTAATGATTTAGAAAAAATAAATAATATGATTAATGAGCTTGCAGCTTATAAAGATAAGTTAAATGATAAAGCTTCATTTAAGGAATTTTTGATTAAGAAAACTAATGCTGAATTAATTCTATCAAAAACTTTTTGTTATGCTCATATGAAGAAGGATTTAAATCAAAAAAATTTAGATTCTCAGAAGGATGTTAATTTAATGTATAGTATTTTTAGTGATTATAATCAAAAATTAGCATTTGCAAATCCTGAAATATTATCAATTGGTAAGAAAGTATTAGATTGGGTTAATGAGGATTTAGATATTAAAGCTAATCTATATAGCTTAAATAAGTTATTTAGAATGCAAGAACATGTAAGAACTACTGAAGTAGAAGAAGTAATTTCTTTACTTGAGGATACTCAAAATAATATTGTTAAGCTTTATGATAGCTTAGCAATTCAAGATAATTTTGATGTCACAGTTAAATTAACTGATGGAAGTGATTTAGTAATTAATAATTCTAATTATCGTTATTATTTATCTAAAATGGATAAACAAGAGGATAGAAGAATAATATTTGAAGGAATATTTAAATATTATTATGATCATAAAAATACCTTTGCGGGTATTTATAATGGTATTATTAGTAATGAATTCAATATTGCTAAAAGTAAGGGATATGAATCCTGTTTAGCTTGTAAGCTATATAAAGATAATATCGATCCTAAGGTATTTCATTCTTTAGTAGAAACTACTAAGGAAAATACCCATTTATTAAAAAGATATTATAATATTAGAAAAAAATATTTTAATTTAGATGAAATTCATACTTATGATAGATTCTTACATATGAAAGAATCTAATAAGAAATATTCTTATATTGATTCAAGAAATATGGTATTAGAAGCCTCAAAATCATTGGGTAGTGATTATTATAAAAAAGCTTCTAAAGCTTTAGAATTTGGTAGAGTTTCTGTATATTCTTCTGATGGTAAATCTACGGGCGCCTATTCTACAGGCACATATAATGAAGGTGCATTTATTTTATTGAATCATAATGATGATTTATCTAGTGCGTTTACAATAGCTCATGAATGTGGACATTCAATTCATACATTATATGCAAATGAGGCTCAAAAGCCTGAAACTGCTGATTATGTTATTTTTGTAGCTGAAGTAGCATCAACTTTCAATGAACAATTATTCTTAGATTATTTAGTTAAGAATATTGACGATAAAAATGAAAAAATAGTTTTATTAGAACAAGCTATCGATGATTTAATCGCAACCTTCTATCGTCAAACATTATTCGCAGATTATGAATATCAAGCTCATTCTATGGTAGAAAAGGGTGAGGCAGTTACTTCTATTAGTTTATCTAAGATTATGCATAATTTATATTTATCATATTTTGATATTGATTTAGATAATGAAAAATATAAGGATATGGTATGGGCTAGTATTCCTCATTTCTTCCATACTCCTTATTATGTATATCAATATGCAACAAGTTATAGTGCTTCTTTAGCGTTATATAATAAGGTCAAGAATGGAAATAGTAATGATCTTGATAATTATCTTAATTTATTAAAAGCTGGAGGAAGTAATGATCCAGTTGAAATAATTAAAAATGCTGGTGTTGATTTAACTAATAAGGAAGCCTTTATGGCAGTAGTAAAGAGATTAGAGGAATTACTTGATGAGCTTGAGGAAGCATTAAAATAATGGAAATATTTAGATTTAATCATAGAGAAATAATTATTAAAAATATAATAGAATCTTTATTAAATGAGGGGACAATTAATATAAATTCAACTATTGTCTCCTTTGGTAAAGGAATTAATATTATGTATTTAGCTAAATATTTATTCAATAAAGGTATTAAGCTTATTTTAGTTATTCCTGATGATTTAGAAAATAACATTATTAATGAATTAGAATTATATCAGACTGATATTGTAAAGGCTCCTACTAAATATGGATATTTAGAGCTTTTAGACTTAGCTAAGGATATCTCTTTAGAAATAGATAATTCTTATGTTTTGAATTTTTTAGATATTAATATATCTTATAAAGAATTTATTCCATATTTAAAGAAAATAAGTAATGATATTGATAATATTATTATTCCTATTGGTAGTGGAATTTTAATTAGAAGTATTGGAATGTATCTTAAGATAAGTAAAGAAGTAAATATTATTGGTTTATCAATAAAAAATAATTATGATTTTAAATTATCTAATATTAATAACGATATTATGGATAATTTTGAAATATTAGATAGCTTTGATTTAGAATATTTAGATAAAAAATATCCCAATTCAATCATAATATTAGGAGAAAATGATGAGAATATTAAAATATAGTGAAGCATTAAAAAGAGCTAATAATCCTGATTGGTTTATAAATACCTATAAGGAAGAAGAAATATGTAATGATATAGAGGTTGATGAAATTAATAAATTAGTAGATGAGGTTTCTGATAGGGCATTAATAGTTTATTTTGGTTTTAATGATGATTTAATGCTTCAAAAGGAATATTATGATGATTTATATGATTTTTTATTAGATGTTAAGGATGGTATTTTAGAGATATAATAATTTTATTATTATTCTTATTTTAACTTGAATATAAAGAAGCTTTGTGGTAAGATATATTCCGAAAAGCTTTAAGATAGTCCAGAGAGGCTAACAAGAATACCAGATTAATATGAATTTTATTGTGTTGATACTAGTTTTCTAGTCCTTTTTGGATTGGAAAACTATTTTTTTTGAGGTGAAATATGAAAGGCTTACTTAGATTAAGAGATTTATCAACAGAAAAGATTCAAGAAATCATTGATTATGCTGAAAAGTTAAAGGGTGGATATAAGGTATCTTATCCTGATAAAAGATTTGCGACACTTTTCTTTGAAAATTCAACTCGTACTCATTATTCATTTATGTCTGCGTTAATGAATTTAGGGATTCAGGTTTTAGATTGTAATGTGAGCGCATCTAGTGTTCAAAAGGGTGAAACTTTATATGATACTGTAAGAACCTTTGAATCTATTGGAGTTGACGGAGTAATTATTCGGCATTCTAAGGATGGCTATTATAAAGAGCTTGAGGGTATAAAGATTCCAATTTTTAATGCAGGTGATGGTGCATCTGATCACCCTACTCAGTCATTATTAGATTTAATGACTATTTATGAAGAGTATGGAAGATTTGAAGGTTTAAAATGTTGTATAGTTGGTGATATTTCACATTCTAGAGTAGCTCATACTAATATAGAGATTATGGAAAGATTAGGAATGAAGGTTTATATTTCTGGTCCTGAGGAATTTAATGATAATTCGGCTTTATTTATTCCTTTTGATGAAGCGATAAAAACAATGGATATTATAATGCTATTAAGAGTTCAATTTGAACGTCATCAAGAAAAAATGGAAATGTCAGTTTCAGAATATCATGAAAAATATGGTTTGACATTAGAAAGAATGAATCAAATGAAGGATAATGCGATTATTATGCATCCTGCCCCTATTAATAGAGGAGTTGAAATCGCAAGTGAATGTGCTGAGGCAGATAAAAGTAGAATATATAAGCAAATGACTAATGGAGTATATGTCCGTATGGCAATTATTTCTATGGAGTTAGAGGGTAAGCTATGATTCTTTTAAAAAATGGTAGTATAGTTTTAAATAATAAGCTTGTTAAGAAAGATATTTTAATAGATAATGATTTAATTATTAAGATAGATGATTCAATTGATAATAATAATTATGAGGTTTTAGATTGCAAAAATACATTAGTTATGCCTGGTGCAATTGATGTTCATGTTCATTTAAGAGAACCAGGTTTTGAGAATAAAGAAACTATTCTTACAGGTACTAAAGCCTCAGCTAAGGGCGGCTTTAGTGTAGTTATGTCTATGCCTAATTTGAAGCCTTGTCCTCATAATGTTGATAATTTGATGAAGCAAGAAGAAATTATTAAGTGTGATGCTGTTATAAATGTATATCCTTATGCTTCAGTTTCTGTTAATGAGGAGGATAAGGAGCTTAGTGATATAGATTTATTAAGTGATAAGGTTTATGCATTATCTGATGATGGTAGAGGTGTAAATAATATAGAATTATTAGAAAAAGCTATGAAATTAGCTAAAAAATATAATTTAATTATTGCATCTCATGCTGAAGATAGTGTTTATAAATATGCGCCAGCAGGTGAATATGTAGCTGTAAGAAGAGAAATTGAGCTTGCTAAAAAAGTGGGATGTAAATATCATTTCTGTCATATGTCAACTAAGGAATCATTTGAGGCTATTAGAGAAGCTAAAAAGAATGGATATAATAACATTACTTGTGAGGTTGCACCACATCATTTAGTATTAAATGAGACTATGATTAAAAATACTAATTATAAGATGAATCCTCCATTAAGGAGTGAAGAAAATAGATTAGAAACTATTAAGGCTCTACTTGATGGTACTGTTGATGTTTTAGCTTCTGATCATGCTCCTCATACTAAAGAGGAAAAGAATAGAGAATATGATAAAGCTCCTAATGGTATTATTGGAATTGAAACAATGATTCCTATAATTTATACAAATTTTGTTAGAAATAATTTAATTTCTTTAGATAGATTTTTAGATTTATTAGTATATAATCCAATGAGAATATTTAATTTACCAAAATATGGATTATATGAGGGTAGTGTTGCGAATGTCATCGCAATTGATATTACTAATCCTCATACCTATAGTGAGGATGAAATATTATCAAAAAGTAAGAATTCTCCATTTATAGGACAAACCTATTATGGATTTACTAAATATAATATATTTAATGGTAAAATAATATATAGAAAAGAGGGAGAATAATGAATAGAAAGCTAGTATTAGAGGATGGACATGTCTTTTTAGGAGATGGCTTTGGTTCTTTTGATGAGAGAGTAGCTGAAATTGTATTTAACACATCAGTTGTAGGCTATCAAGAAATTTTATCAGACCCATCCTATTGTGGACAAATGGTTTGTATGACCTATCCATTAATTGGCAATTACGGATTAACAGATGAAGATTATGAATCAAAGAACATTTATATGTCAGGATTCATTGTTCGTGAATATAATGATATTCCATCAAATTTCCGTTTTACAAGAACTTTAGGAGAAGTGATGGAAGAGAATCACGCTGTAGGAATTAGTGGTGTTGATACAAGAGAAATAGTTCGCCTTATAAGAGATAAGGGTTCTATGAAGGCATTAATTTGTGATATTGATAAGCCTATTGATGAATGTATGGAATTAATAAATAATTATGAATATCCAAAAAATCAGGTACCTACTGTATCCTCTAAAAAGATTTGGTATTCAAGAACTCCTAATCCACTTTATACTGTTGTTGCGGTAGACTGTGGTGTTAAATTAAATATTATTCGTAAATTAAATCAATGTGGCTGTAATGTCGTTGTAGTTCCTTATGATACTCCAAAGGATGTTATTATGAAATATAAGCCAGATGGATTATTTTTGTCAAATGGTCCTGGTGATCCTGAAAATGTTAAGCCTGTTATTGAGCTTGTACGTCAAATGAAGGGTGTTGTGCCTATTTTAGGTATTTGCTTAGGACATCAAATTATTGGTCTTGCTTATGGAGCTAAAACCTATAAGATGAAGTTTGGTCATCGTGGAGGAAATCATCCTGTTAAAAATTTAGAAACTGATAAGGTGGAAATAACAAGTCAAAATCATTCATTTGCTATAGATATAAAGTCTCTTAAGGATACAGAGCTTGAATTAACTCATGTTAATTTAATAGATAATGAGGCTGAGGGAATGAGAGATAAGAAAAACAATGTTATTTCAGTTCAATATCATCCTGAATCTGCTGCAGGTCCTGAGGATAGTGAATATATCTTTAATAGATTCATGGAATTAATGAAGAAATGTGGAGGAAATGATTATGCCAAAACGAACAGATATTAAAAAAATTATGGTGATTGGTTCTGGTCCTATTGTTATTGGACAGGGAGCAGAATTCGATTATGCTGGTACTCAAGCCTGTCTTGCTTTGAAGGAAGAAGGATATGAGGTTATTTTAGTTAATTCTAATCCTGCAACTATAATGACTGATACTAAAATTGCTGATAAGGTTTATATGGAACCACTTGACTTAGAGAATGTAGCTAAGATTATTCGTTTTGAGCGTCCTGATGGATTAATTTGTTCAATTGGTGGTCAAACAGGCCTAAATTTAGGTATGCAATTAGCTAAAAAGGGAATTTTAGATGAATGTCAGGTTGAATTATTAGGTACTTCTAGTAGAGCTATTGAGCGTGCTGAGGATAGAGAATTATTTAAAGAGCTATGCTTAGAAATAAATGAACCTATTCTTGAATCTATTACAGCAACTACTTTAGATGAAGTTAAGGATGCTGCCTTAAAGGTAGGATATCCAGTAATTTTAAGACCTGCATTTACCTTAGGAGGTACAGGTGGAGGATTCGCTGATAATGAAGAGGAATTAATTCCTTTAGCTAAAAATGCTTTAAAATTATCTCCTGTATCTCAGGTATTAGTTGAAAAATCTATTAAGGGCTTTAAAGAAATAGAGTATGAGGTATTAAGAGATAAAAATGATACTGCAATTGTAGTATGTAATATGGAAAATGTTGATCCTGTTGGTATTCATACAGGAGATTCCATTGTAGTAGCCCCAAGTCAAACCTTAACTAATAAGGAATATCAAATGCTAAGAAATTCAGCATTAAAGATTATTCGTGCTTTAGGAATTGAGGGTGGTTGCAATGTTCAATTCTCACTTGACCCCTATTCATTTAAATATTATGTAATTGAGGTAAACCCTCGTGTTTCTCGTTCCTCAGCCTTAGCATCAAAGGCATCAGGTTACCCTATTGCGAGAGTTTCTGCTAAAATTGCTTGTGGTTTGAGACTTGATGAGATTAAGATTGCTAATACTTTAGCATCCTTTGAGCCAACCCTAGATTATGTTGTTACAAAGATTCCTAGATTCCCATTTGATAAATTTGCAACTGCTAATCGTAGTCTTTCAACTCAAATGAAGGCTACAGGTGAGGTAATGGCAATAGGTAGAACTATTGAAGAATCATTACTTAAGGCTATTAGATCTTTAGAAAATAAGGTTGATCATATCGAGCTTGATTCTTTAAAAAATATGAATGAAATGGAATTGATGAAATTTATTTCATTACATACTGATGAAAGAATTTACGCAATAGGTGAGGCTCTACGTAAGGGTGTTACTATTGATGAATTATATTTTTTGACTAAGATTGATAGATTCTTCTTAGAAAAATATGCTCATATTATTGAGCTTGAAGAAATAATTAAGGCTAAACCTATGGATTTAGAAACTCTTAGATTAGCAAAAAGATATGGCTTTGCAGATTCTTATTTAGCAAAAATTTGGAATTCAAGCTATGTTGAAATTTATAATTTAAGAAAAAATAATAATATTTATCCAGTATATAAGATGATTGATACCTGTGCATCTGAATTCTCAAGCTATATTCCTTATTTTTATTCAACTTATGAAGAGGAAAATGAATCAATAAGAAGTGATAAGAAGAAGATTGTAGTATTAGGCTCTGGTCCTATTAGAATTGGTCAGGGTGTAGAATTTGATTATACGACTGTTCATGCGATTTGGGGTATTCAAGAGGCAGGCTATGAGGCTATAATTATTAATAATAATCCAGAAACTGTATCTACCGATTATACAGTATCAGATAAGCTATATTTTGAACCATTAACATTTGAGGATGTAATGAATATTATTGATTTTGAGAAGCCTGATGGAGTAATTGTAGCCTTAGGTGGTCAAACTGCAATTAATCTAGCTTCTAAGCTTGATAAGGCTGGAGTTAAAATATTTGGTTCTAGTGCTTTGGCAATTGATACTGCTGAGGATAGAGCGTTATTTGAAGAAGCAATGGTGGAATTAGGTATTCCTATGCCAAAGGGCTTTGGTGTTTATTCAGTAGAAGAGGCAGTTAATGCTGCTAATACAATTGGATATCCAGTATTAGTTCGTCCATCCTTTGTTTTAGGTGGAAGAATGATGCATATTGTTCATGATGAGACTGTATTAGTAGAAAAGGTGAGTGAGGCTGTAGCCTTTGATAATGAACATCCAATTTTAGTTGATAAATATGTATCAGGTCAGGAATGTGAGGTTGACGCTATTTCAGATGGAACTGATGTATTCATTCCTGGTATAATGGAGCATATTGAAAGAACAGGTGTTCATAGTGGCGATAGTATGTCAGTATATCCTCCATATTCATTAAGTGATGAGGTTCAAAAGGTTATTGTAGATTATACAACAAGAATTGGTATTAAATTAAATATGATTGGTTTATTTAATATTCAATTTATTGTAGATAAGAATAATGAGGTATCTATTATTGAGGTTAATCCTCGTTCAAGTCGTACTGTACCATTCCTTGCAAAATCTACAGGTATTCCTATTGCGAATGTTGCGACAAAGGTTATGCTTGGAGCTAAGCTTAAGGATTTAGGATATGTAGGTCTTGCTAAAAAGCGTAAGAGATGGTATGTTAAATCTCCTACCTTCTCATTTACAAAATTATCAGGACTTGATGTTGTTTTATCACCTGAAATGAAATCTACAGGTGAATCTATTGGTTATGATTATTCATTAAATAGAGCTTTATATAAATCATTAAAGGCTAGTGGTACTCGTGTTGCAAATTATGGTACTATTCTTGCGACATTATCAGATATGGATAAAGAAGCTGCATTACCTTTAATTAAGAGATTCTATAATTTAGGATTTAATATTGAGGCTACCTCTGGTACTGCTAAATTTCTTAAGCAGCATGGTATAAAGACAAGAATTAAAAAGAAAATATCTCAAGGGAGTGAGGAAATTCTTGATTCAATTAAAAAGGGTTATGTTACTTATGTTATTAATACTATTAGTGAGGGTGTAAATCCTAACAATGATGGAAAGATTATTCGTCGTGCCGCTATTGATAATAATGTAGCTGTATTTACTTGCTTAGATACTGTTAAGGTTTTACTTGATGTATTAGAAGAGATTACTATGGGTATTTCTGTAATTGATAAGGAGTAATTATGAAGAACGTAATTTTAGAAATAAAGTCTAATGTTTTAGTTTCTAAGGATATATTCTTAATGAGATTAGTAGGAGATTGTAGTGAAATAAAGAATTCTGGTGAATTTATTAATATTAAGCTACCTAATAAATATTTAAGAAGACCAATATCTGTATGTGATTATTCAGAAGATCATGTTGATATTTTATATAAGGTTTTAGGATTAGGAACTAAGGATATGACGAGCTTTACTCCTGGAATGAAGCTTGATGTTCTAGTAGGACTTGGTAATGGCTTTGATATTAAAAAAGATATTACTCCAACACTAATTGCAGGTGGTATTGGAATTGCTCCTATGATCAATCTTGCCAAAAAATATAATGAATTAGGTATTAAACCTAATTTAGTATATGGCGCTAGAAGTAAGGATGATTTAGTATTAATTGAAGTTTTAGAGGAGCTTACAAATTTATATTTATGCACTGATGATGGTTCTTTTGGTTATCATGGAAATGCAATTGATTGTATAAAGGCTAATAATATTGAAATTGAATATTATTATTCATGTGGACCTTATAGAATGCTTGAGGCTCTAGCTAAAAACTATAAAAATGGTTGTTTATCACTTGAGGCTAGAATGGGCTGTGGTTTTGGTGCTTGTATGGGGTGTTCTATTGAAACTACAAATGGACCTAAACGTGTTTGTAAGGAAGGACCTGTATTTGATGCTAGGGAGGTAATATTTTAATGAATACTAAGATTAATTTTTTAAATCATACCTTCAAAAATCCAGTTATTCCTGCATCTGGTACCTTTGGCTTTGGATATGAATTCAGTGAAATTTATGATATTAATATTTTAGGTAGTATATCCTTAAAGGGTACTACCTTAAAGCCTAGATATGGTAATCCTTTGCCACGTATAGCTGAATGTCCTTCTGGATTAATTAACTCAATTGGACTTCAAAACCCAGGGGTTGATAATGTTATTAATGAAGAAATACCTAAGCTAAAAAAGGTATTTAGTGATAAGGTTATTGCGAATGTTGGTGGCCATAGTATTACTGATTATGTTGAAACAGTAAGAAAATTTAATGATGTAGATGAGGTTGTTGCAGTAGAATTAAATATTAGCTGTCCTAATGTTACTGGAGGCGGTATGGCATTTGGTGTTAATGAAGAGGTAGCAGCTAATTTAGTACGTGAGGTTAAAAAAGTAGCTGCTAAACCAATTATTGTTAAGCTTTCACCTAATGTTACTGATATTGTAGCTATGGCAAAGGCAGTTGAGGCAGCTGGTGCTGATGCAATAAGCTTAATTAATACTTTAGTTGGAATGCGAATAAATTTAAAAACTGGTCAGCCTATTATTTCTGTTAAAAAGGGTGGCTATAGTGGTCCTGGTATCTTTCCAGTTGCCTTAAGAATGGTATATGAAGTATCTCATGCAGTAAATATTCCTGTTATTGGAATGGGTGGTATTTCAAATGCTTATGATGTAATTGAAATGATGTATGCTGGTGCGAGCCTTGTTATGATTGGAGCTTTAAATTTAGTTGAACCATTAGCTTGTAAAAACATAATAGAAGAATTACCAGTAGTAATGAAAGAATTAGGTATTGAAAATTTAGAAGACATTATAGGAAGGGCAAAGTAAAAATGAGAGATGTTATTATTGCATGCGATTTTAAGAATCGTGAGGATTTAATTGAATTTTTAAAGCCATTTGATGGTTATAGTCCATATTTAAAGATTGGTATGGAAATTTTCTATAAGGAAGGACCTAGTCTTGTTAGAGAGCTTAAGGAAAAGGGATTTAAAATATTCTTAGATTTGAAGCTTCATGATATTCCAAATACAGTAGAAAAAGCTATGAGAAATATTGCATCATTAGGTGTTGATATTACAAATGTACATGCTGCTGGTGGTATTGAAATGATGAAGGCTGCAAGACGTGGACTTGATAGTGTTGAGGGTGGAAAAAATACTAAGCTAATTGCGGTAACTCAATTAACCTCAATTTCTCAAGATGTATTAGAAAATGAGCTTTTAATTAAAGCTCCTTTAGCTGATGTTGTAAAAACATATGCCTTAAATGCAAAAACTGCAGGATTAGATGGAGTTGTATGCTCAGCACTTGAAGCACCAATTATCAAAGAATTAGGCTTAATTTCAGTTACGCCTGGTATCCGTTTTCAGGATGATTCAGTAAATGATCAAAAGAGAGTAGCTACTCCTAGCTATGCTAAGGAATTAGGCTCAACCTATATTGTTGTAGGAAGAAGTATTACTGCATCAAGTAATCCACTTGAGGCATATTTAAGATGTGTAAAGGAGTTTTGTTAATATGGAAAAGAATCAATTAGCAGTAGAGGTTGCTAAAAACCTATTAAAAATTAAAGCAGTATTTTTAAAGCCAAATGATCCATTTACTTGGGCATCAGGTATTAAATCACCAATTTATTGTGATAATAGATTGACTTTATCTTATCCTTCAGTAAGAAGAGTGGTTGAAAATGGTCTTGCTGAGATTATTAAAACCTATTATCCTACCTGTAAGGTAGTTATGGGTACATCAACAGCAGGAATTGCCCATGCTGCTTATGTATCTGAAATTCTAGATATGCCAATGGGCTATGTTCGTGGTGGTGCAAAGGATCACGGTAGAGGAAATCAAATTGAGGGTGTAGTACCAGTAGGACAGGATGTAGTAGTTATTGAGGATTTGATTTCTACTGCAGGCTCTTCAATTGAGGTTGTAGAGGTATTAAGAGAAGCTGGATGTAATGTTTTAGGTATTGCTTCAATATTTACATATGGTTTAGAAAAGGGAATTAAGAGACTAGCTGATGCTAATGTTATTAATCATTCCTTATCTAATTTTGAAACTTTAGTTAAGGTAGCAGCAGAAGAAAATTATATAAGTGAAGCTGATATAGAAAAGGTATTAAAATTTCAAAAAAACCCTAATGATCCTTCATGGATGGAATAAGAATAATGAGCGATTATAGAAATCGCTCTTTATTTTTTTTAAAAAAAAGAAGGCCTTTTAGGCCCTCTGAGCTAAATCCATAAATATTGGAATAACAATTGGTTTTCTATCTGTTTTTGAATAAATGAATTTTCCTAATTCTTCTGTAAGATTATATTTTAAAACATTTAAATTAATAATTTTTACTGAATTCATAGAATTAATTAAAAATTCTTTTGTATAATCAACAAATGATTTAGTTAGTTCTTCACTATCTTTCATATAAATGAAACCTCTTGATACTACCTGAGGCTCAATAGGAAGGGATCTTTGTTTTGAATCAATAGTAATAATTAATGAAAACATACCATCATCTGATAATGCTTTTCTTTCTCTAATTATTTGTGATGAGACATCACCAATGCCAGAACCATCAATATAAATATTACCAGCAGTTACTTGACCAGCAATTCTTGCAGAATGTTCATTTATTGCGACAACATCTCCATTTTCTAGGATAAATGTGTTTTGAGGTAAAACTCCTGTTTCGATTGCTAAATCTGCATGAACTCTTTGCATACGATATTCACCATGAACAGGAATAAAATATTTTGGTTTTAGTAAGGTAATCATTAGCTTTAGTTCACCTTGGGAAGCATGACCTGTTGTATGTGTATCAGTAATAGGAGAGTGGGTAATTACATTTGCTCCCTTTTTAAATAATTGATTAATAGTTTTATTTACTCCTTCTTGATTACCTGGAATAGGAGAAGAAGAGAAAATTATTGTATCTGAAGGAATAAGCTTGATAATTCTATGTGAACCATTTGCAACTCTCGATAATGCAGCAAGAGGCTCACCTTGAGAACCAGTACATAATAAACAAACCTCACTAGGCTTATAATTATTAATCTCTTCAGGATTAATAATTGTTCCCTTAGGAGCTTTTATATAACCAATTTGTTGACCTACTTCAATAGTTTTTTCCATTGAACGACCAAATATTGCTATCTTTCTTTTATACTGAACACAAGCTTGAACTATTTGTTCAACTCTAAACATATTAGATGCGAAGGTTGCGACAATAATACGTTCTTCAATTTTTGAGAATAGCTCCTTAATTGATGCTCCAATCTTTCTTTCAGACTCTGTAAATCCCTCTCTTAAGGCATTAGTAGAATCTGATAACAATGCTAATACTCCCTCAGTTCCTAATCTTGCAAGCTTTTCATATTCAGCACCAGGTCCTACTGGTGTTAAATCAATCTTAAAATCTCCTGTATGAACAATAGTACCTAATTCGGTTTTAAAGCAAATTGCGAATGAATCAGGAATTGAGTGGTTTAACCTAATGAATGACACTTCTACACCCTTAAAATTATATACAAAGTGACTCTTGAATTCTACAATTTGAGTATTAGATAATAATTCCGGATATTCTTCAAGTTTATTTTCGATTAAATCTACTGTAACACCAGCTGCATAAATTTTAGGAATTTTAACCTTTTTTAATAAGAATGGAATACCACCGATATGGTCTTCATGTCCATGGGTAATAAATAATCCAATAATTCGATGTTGGTTTTTTTCCAAGAAGGTATAATCAGGAATAACATAATCAACTCCTAATAAATGTTCATCTGGAAATAGAATACCAGCATCAATTATAAATAATTGTTCTAGATAATCTATTACATACATATTTTTACCAACTTCACCCAAACCACCAAGTGCGAATATTCCTATTTCAGAACGATTTTTTATTTTATCCATAAATGGCTCCTTTCTTAAATATATTTAATGCATAAATAAAAGTATTTTTTATTTTTGAAAATAAAAAATTCAAATTAATCAGTATTAGATAATATTTGAAATAGATACTGAGTTTAGTTTATTATATAATATAATTAATGAAAAATCAAAGAAAATAGAAAAAATAAGCAAGTTAAGCGTTTTTATTTATTATATCATTTGATTTTTATATATGTTATTAATTATATTATATGCAAATTAAAAATAATATTACAATAATATTAATGATTACTTATTATTTAATATTATTTTCAATAGATTATATTGAAAAATTGTGCTATAATAATTGACGTTATAGATTATACAAGGAGTGTTATATTATGAAGGCAAGTAAAATGCTTATATCAACTCTTAAGGAAGCTCCAAATGAGGCAAAAATTGATTCTCATATTTTGCTATTAAGAGCAGGAATGGTGAAAAATGAAATTGCAGGTGTTTATAATTATTTACCTTTAGGCTTAAGAGTGTTAAATAAAATTGAAAATATTATAAAAGAAGAAATGGATAATTCTGGAGCTTTAGAAATTTTATGTTCTGCAATTCAGCCAAAGGAATTATGGGTTGAATCTGGAAGATGGATGAAATATGGTCCTGAATTAATGAGATTAAAGGATCGTCACGATCGTGAACTATGCTTAGGACCTACTCATGAAGAAATTTTCACATCAATTGCTCGTGAGTTAATAAAGAGTCCTAAAATGCTACCAATGAATATTTATCAAATTCAAACTAAATATAGAGATGAATTTAGACCTAGATATGGTTTAATGCGTAGTAGAGAATTTATTATGAAGGATGCTTATTCATTTGATAAGGATGAAGAGGGTCTTGAAAAAAGTTATCAAAATATGTATGATACTTATTCTAAAATATTTACAAGATTAGGTATTCATTATCAGGTGGTATTAGCTGATACAGGTAATATTGGTGGTAATGGCTCTCATCAATTTATGGCTATTTCTAATATTGGCGAATCTGAGGTAGTTTATTGTGATAAATGCGGTTATGCAGCTGATGTTGAAAAGGCCACAATTAGTGAAATTGAAGAATCTAATGATGAATTATTGCCATTAGAAAAGGTAGAAACTCCAAATCAAAGAACTATTGAAGAAATTTCAAAATTTTTGAGTGTAGATCCTAGTAAAACTGCAAAAACAATTATTTATCATGATTTTGTTAATGAAAAGCTTGTTGCTGCAGTAGTAAGAGGAGATAGAGAAGTTAATACAGTTAAACTAGTTAATGAAGCATCATCTAATGAAAATTATTTTGTACTCGCTACTGATGAAGAAATAAAATCATTAGGCACTATTCATGGATTCTGTGGACCAAAGGGTTTGAAATGTGATATCTATATTGATATAGAAGTATCAAGAATGCATAATGTAATTATTGGTGCTAATGAATTAAATTATCATTATATTAATGCTAATTTTGAAAGAGACTTTACTGGAAAAGTATGTGACATTAAAAATGCTAGAGCTAATGATTTATGTCCATGCTGTAAAAATCCAATGAAGCAAAATCGTGGTATTGAGGTTGGTCAAATATTTAAGCTTCAAACTAAATATTCTGAACCAATGAAATGTACCTATGTTAATGAAAAGGGCGAAAATGTCCCAATGCGTATGGGCTGTTATGGTATTGGAGTATCTCGTACATTACAATCAATAGTAGAACAATACCATGATGAATATGGTATTAAATGGCCACTTAATGTAGCTCCATATCATGCAGTAATTTTACCGATTACTACAAAGGATGAAATTCAATTCACTTTAGCAAATCAAATCTACGAAGAATTAAAGAAAAAACATGTTGAGGTAATTCTTGATGATAGAGATGCTAAACCAGGCTTTAAATTTAAAGATTGGGAATTAATTGGTATTCCATATATGGTAGTTTGTGGTAAAAGAGCTAGTGAAGGAATTGTTGAATTTAAAAATAGACAAACTCTAGAAAAAGAAGAACTGACTGTAAGTGATGCTGTAAATAGAATTATTGATGCAGTAGCTAATATTTAATTATTTTGTAGGATAGAAATATCCTACATTTTTATTTATATAATACTATTGTATTTAAAAAATATTAATGCTAAAATTTATCTAAACGAGGAATGATGTAAATGAAAGATGAATTATTTTCTAAAATGATATTAGTTAATATAGATTGGATGAATTATTATAGAGGCTTAAATGATGATATATTTTCTAATCTAAATACCAAAAAATATTCAGAAATAGAAGCTTATAATTTTTTAAATTATAATGGATCTTGTTATGGTGGAGTAAAATTAAAATCTTCAAGGATTAATATTGATAGAATTGATCCTAATAATAACGGGATATATGCTGACGATGTTTTAGTTGTTTTTACTTCATATAGCAATGGTAATAGAATTGTAGGCTTTTATATACATGCCAAGGTATATAGTGGTCCAATGGAAATAGAAACAAGATTAAAAAATAGACAATATTATTTTGAAACTAAAGTAGAAGATAGCTATTTAATCCCTGTATTTAATAGAAGCTTTAAGGTAAATGATATTAAAATTGATTTTATTACAGATGCAAATGTTTGTTTTTTAGATAATGATGAATCAAAGCCATTAAGAACCAAAATTATGAAATATGTATATGATTATATAAATACATTAAAATGAGGAAGAGGTCATGGAAGAAAAAATTATTAAGCTTAAAGAAATTATTGATAATAGTAAAAGAATTGTAATATTTACAGGTGCTGGATTATCTACTAATTCAGGTATTCCAGATTTTAGATCAGCTAATGGATTATATAATCAAAAAGCAAAAATAAGTTATACTCCAGAAGAAATTATCTCTCATAGTTTCTTTATTAGATATCCAAAGGATTTTTATGAATTTTATTTTGATAAAATGATTTATCCAAATGCTTTACCTAATATAGCTCATAAATATTTTGCAGAACTTGAAATAAATAAAGAAGTAAGTATTGTAACTCAAAATATAGATGATTTACATCAAATGGCTGGAAGTCATCATGTATATGAGCTTCATGGAAGTGTAAAAAGAAACTATTGTATGAAATGTCATAAATACTATAATTTAGAAGAAATATTAAATAAAAGGCCAGTGCCATATTGTGATTGTGGTGGAATAATCAAACCTGATGTCGTTTTATATGAGGAGCCTTTAAATGAAAAAGTTGCTTATCAGGCAATAGAAAAAATAAGTGAAGCTGATACAATGATAATTGTAGGGACATCACTTATGGTATATCCTGCAGCTGGATATATTAGATATTTTAGAGGTAATAATTTAGTTCTAATAAATAAATCTCAAACTTCATGTGATAATATTGCAGATTTAGTTATTAATGATGATGTTTGTAAAATTATAGAAAAACTGAAGAGATTATAAAAATAGATTTCATATTTTAATTTTTTTACATTTAATTAAAAAATATATAATTTTTTATCAAATTTTATCCATATAGTGGAAATGAAGCTATTCAAAAAAGAATAAGAGCTTATTTTTCTTCATTATCAGTAGAATCTATCAAAAAAGGAAAGAATTATAATACTAATATACAAGAAACTAAAAGAGAAGGTTTTGCTAGAGGCTTTTTTGAAAGTTTTGTTAATAGCTATATTTGAGCTATAGTTAGAATAGAATAAAACGAAGTAGATATGGAAAAACTTGAGACTGAAGCGAGAGAAAAAACTATTAAATGCTTAGCAAAAGAATTTGCTGAAGAAAATAAATATTATAAAGATTTAGAAAATGTTTCTTGGAGTATTTCATATTATTTAAACTTAGACTATGAGTATGTTAAAAATATATTAAATGAGTCAAATAAGTAATAAATAGGTGTAGATTAAATAGTTATTGAATACTATTTAGCTACACCTATTTATTTTACTATAACACTATATGTAATATTCTTTCTTTTATAAAGCTATATTATTTTGTTGAAAAAATAGTACTTAATAATAACTTAGTTTATATAAATTAGGATAACTATTCAAGAAATCTTTTAAAGTACTTCTATAGCTTGAACCTGGATCATTAATAAGATAATTGCTAGAAGAAGAAGTGCCATTACCATTATATCCATATACAACAACAAAGTGAGTATTACCACTACTATTTTTAGCTCCAACAATAGTAGGTTTACCTTGTTTTAGATTATTATAAATAGTAGTTAAATAGTATTTAGTATTAGTTGTAGTAGTGTAATTGCTTGGCCAATACATACTACCACTTGCAGTATAATTAAATTTATTTCTAATATCAACAGGAGTGACAGTTTTATTTAGTCTTTTAGATTCTGTCATTGCCATTGCAGTAGTTAAACACCCTATTTGTTTCATTGTTTTTCCATAGCTTCCTATAGTAACATATGCCCATCTAGAATCAAATTGCTTATAAGAAGGTATATTTAGTACAATTTTACCTTGATTTCTTCCTGATGATAAATATAAACTAGATACATATCCGGTATTAAAATTATTATACAAAATTTTACTAAATCCATTTGTAGTAGAAATTACTTGTACTGAAGTATTATTTGGAAGTTTATATTTAATATTAGAATTAGTACTTGCACTCTCCCTAACATTTAAATTACCTCCATTAGTAGAAACATATTTTGTAGTTAAATTAACTTCTTTAACATAAGGCTTATAGACATAACCAAAACTATTATCCTTATATTCAATATAATACCAATTATTATCTTGGCTTATTATTTTGAAATAGCTTCCATTTGGAAGCAAGTATTTGCTACTAGTGCTAGTAGATTTACCACTTCTAACATTTAAGCTTCCTCCATTTGTAGACACAACACCATATTGACTTGCTGCATCTACCTCATTACCACTCATCATAAACAATAACGATAGTGGAATTAAACAAATCACTTTTTTTAAATTCATATAAAAATCACCTCAAGTGTAATATAACATACCCCTAAGGTGATTCTATTTCCAATTTATGGAAGTATGAAATTAAAATAATCTAATAAATGATTTTTTAGAATATCATATGAATTATTCTCTTTTTCATAAAAATCATATTTTAATTTATTAGGCTTTAACGAATCAAACTGAGTACAAAGCTTATAAAATAAATCATCATTTTTTGTATCAGTATTTAAACCTCCATAAACAAGATATAAAGATTTTGTAGAAGTAAAATTAAATAATAAGTCTTCTTTAAATCTTTCATTAACTTCATTTAAATCTATTGAAAATAGTCCAGCTCCTTTAAAACTATCATAATTATACAGCATATATACCGCTGCAATTGCTCCTTCCTTATAGCCTAACAAATAATAGTTTTCATTAGTTCTATATCTATCTTTAATATGATTTAATATTTCATTATTAACATATTCAAAAAAAAGTAATGATAAAACAGTATCTACATCCTTATTATCACCATTATAATATGGATTAAGCTCACTTATTCTCCATTCAGGAATGGTAGGTGATTGAATTGTAACACAAATAAATTTTTTATCACATTCATGAACAATTTTATCCATTTCTATTACTTTTGTTTTTTCAGTTAAGAAATTATAGAACAATTGTCCATCAAATACAAAAATAACGGGATATGAATCATTTGTATAATTATATTCTTTTGGTAAATCGATAGATATTTTCACATATCTTTTTAGACTCTCAGATCTTATTTTGAAGCTTTCAACCATTTCTATCACCTAAGTTAATTTTATCACAAATTAAATTTAAATCACTAAATTATTAAAAATTAGCACTCTTCTATTGACATTGCCAAAAATATGAGTATAATTTCAATTGTATTTGGTTATAACCAAAAGAAAGGATTTTATTATGAAGGAAACAAAAGAATTTAAAACTGAAACAAAACGTTTATTAGATATGATGATTAATTCAATTTATACACATAAGGAGATTTTTTTAAGAGAATTAATTTCAAATGCTAGTGACGCAATAGACAAAAGACATTATATGTCATTAACTAATACGAATATTGCTGATAGCGATTATAAGATTTTAGTAGAGGCTGATAAAGAAAATAGAACACTTACTATTACTGATAATGGTGTTGGTATGACTGAAGAGGAACTAGAGAGTCATTTAGGAACAATTGCTAAATCAGGAAGTAAAGAATTCTTAGAGGCTGTAAGCAAAGAAAATACACCTGAGGTTGATATTATTGGTCAATTTGGTGTTGGATTCTATTCAGCATTTATGGTAGCTAAAAGAGTAGATGTATTGACTAAATCAGTATCTGAAAATACTTCTCACTTATTTAGTTCTGAAGGATTAGAATCTTATACAATTGAGGATAGTCAAAAGGATGATTATGGTACTAAAATTACTTTATATTTAAGAGATAATACAGAAGATGATAATTATGATGATTATCTTGATGAATATCGTATTAAAGAATTAGTAAAGAAATATTCTGATTATGTAAGATATCCTATTATGACTTGGGTTACTAAATATGATCCAAAAGATGAAAATGAAGATAAAGATGATGAAAATAAGGAACCTAAAACTCATTTAGAATTAGAAACTATTAATTCTATGCTTCCTATTTGGAAAAAGAATAAGAGTGAGGTTACTGATGAGGAACTAAATAATTTCTATAAATCTAAATTTATGGATTATCAAGATCCAATTACATCAATTCATGTAAATGTTGAAGGTATGCTTACTTATACAGCATTATTATTTATTCCTAAAAAACCTTTTTATGATTTTTATTCTGATAGAAATGAAAGAGGATTACAATTATATACAAAGGGAGTATTTATTCTAGATAAATGTAAGGAATTAATTCCTGAGTATTTAAGATTTGTTAAAGGTTTAGTAGATTCTAGTGATTTAAGCTTAAATATCTCTCGTGAAATGCTACAAGAAGATAGAGCTATTAAGAAGATAGCTACAAATGTAGAAAAGAAGATTTTAGCTGAACTTTCTCGTATGCTAAAAAATGATAGAGAAAAATATTTAGAATTCTTCAAGGATTATGGTATTAATCTAAAATATGGTTTATATGAAAACTATGGAGAAAAGAAGGACTTATTAAAGGATTTAATAATATTCAATAGCTATAATAATGATAAGCCTATTACATTTAGCGAGTATGTTGAGGCTATGAAGGAAGGTCAAAAGGATATTTACTATGCAATTGGTAAGAATAAAGAAGTAGTAGAAAAGCTTCCTCAAATGGATTTAGTTAAATCCAAAGGCTATGATGTATTAATTCTATCTGATGATGTTGATGAATTTATGATTCAAGTATTAAAGAATTATAATGATCATAACTTTAAATCAATTAATTCTCAGGATTTAGATTTAATAGATGAAGAAGAATCTAAAAAGATTGATGAATTAAAAGAAACAAAGAAGAGCTTGCTTGAAAAAGTAAAAGAAGCACTTCCTGGAGTTAAGGATGTAGTATTATCAAAGAGATTAGTAGATGCTCCATGCTGCTTAGCTAGTGATGGTGAGATTTCATTTGAGATGGAAAGAGTTCTAAAACAACAACATTCAGAAGTTAAAGCTGAGCGTATTTTAGAATTAAATCCAAATCATAATGTATTTAATAAGCTTGAAGAAGCATATGATAATGATAAAGCATTAGGAGATAAATATGCTAGATTATTATATACAAATGCTTTACTTCAAGAGGGTATCTTACCAGATGATCCTAAAGCATTTAGTGAAGCTTTATGTGAATTATTATTAAAGTAAATAGATTATATAAGAGGTTGTGAATATTAAAATATTTATAACCTCTTTTTTGTGTTTTAACAAAATATAAAAGAAATTATTATTTGTAATAGAACTAACATATTTATTATTTTATAAATATTTAGATTAAAATTTTCTCGAATTATTTAAGGTGACTCTTTTTATTGATGAGTAATAAAAACTCCCTTAATAGTCAAGGGAGTTTTATACCTATTATTATATTTTTTATTATAATATATTTTATGGTTCAACATTAGTTTCATTATAATGATTTTCTAAAACAATATTTGGAGCCTCATGAACATTTGTGAAGTGTTCCTCATCATAATCTGTTTTAACTGGTTTCTCATTTTTATAACTAGCTCTTAATATTAATGGTGTGACAAAACTTGAAACAATAATCATTATTACAATAAATACACTTAAACCACTATCTACTAATCCAGCATTCATACCCTTTGTAGCACAAATTAATGCTACCTCAGCTCTTGCCATCATTCCTACTCCAATTCTTAATGAATCCTTCCAAGAATTACCTGTAACTTTAGCACCAAGGCCACAACCAAATACTTTTCCAGCTAATCCTGCTAGAATGAAACAACAGCCAAAGCCTATTAAGGCTGGATTAAAGGAACTAAAATCTATATTTAATCCTACATTTGCAAAGAATAATGGAGAAAATAGCATATATGATAATACATCACTTTTTCTTTCAATATAATCTGTTGTATCATTATTTAATGGCTCTACAGTAGGATTTATATGTCTACCTATACCTGCAAGTGCGAGTCCTGCAAAATAAGCACCTGTGATTTCGGCTATACCGAATAATGTTTCACTAGCCCAAGCCATCACAAAGCAGAAGGCAAGACCAAATAAAGGAATTCTTCTTGTATGTGGTCTTTTTTTATTTAGATGCTTGAAATAATAATGCATTAAGATTCCAATACCAATAACAAAAATAAAGAATAATACTACATCTAATATTACCGCAAGTATTCCTAATGATTCATTATTACCTGTAATTAAAGAACCAATAGTATTTGATGATGAAGAAACACCACTTAATGATAAAACAATTGACAATACTACAACACCAATAATATCATCTAATATTGCTGCACTTATTATTATAGTACCTACTTTACCACTTAGTCTATTCATTTCCTTTAATGTGGCAACAGTAACTGAAACAGAGGTTGCAGTTAATATTACTCCATAAAATAAATTTGAATGTATATTTTCAAATCCATTAAATAATCCAGCAACTAAAACACCTAAACCCATAGGTACAATAACACCTAATAAGGTTACAATAATTGATGATTTTCCAGATGATTTGATAGTATTAAGATTAGTACCTAAACCAGCAGAAAACATTATTAAAACAACACCAATTTCAGCTAAGAATTTAATTCCAGCTCTTGCAGAATCACTTAATATAAAATCTCCTAAATATGGAATAAATTTAATTAAACCAATAAGCACTCCTGCCATTAACATACCAACTACTTGAGGTAGCTTAATCTTTTTACAGCCTAACATTAATAGCTTTGATAGAACTAAAATTAAAGCTACAGGGAGTAGTAAATCTAATACATCTATGCTAAGATTTAAAAACATTTTTATAATCCCCCTTTTAAACCAACGTTAATAATTATAGCACTATTTTTTTTCTTTTCAATATTTAATAAATTTATAAAATTAACTAAAAAATGTAAATGCTTACAAAACTAATTATCTTGTATTTATAACGTATTTAAATTATAATAATTTTGAAAGGATGTGGTTATATGATACCATCGGAATGTAGTAGTAAAAAAATAAAATCTGAATATCCATATAATCACATGGATATTCTCTAGGAAGGAGAATATTATATGCAAAACGATTTCTATCAAGAAATTAAGGCTCTTATTTTAGATAAAAATATTTCTAATTTAGAGTTACTTAATCAGCTTGAAAACTATCACGATAGTGATATTGCCGATGTTTTAGAGGATTTAACAAAGGAAGAAAGATTAAATCTATATCAAAAAATTGGTATAGAAAAAACCTCAGATATATTTGAATTTTATGAGAATGTAGAAGAATATATTGATGAATTAGAACCTGAATTTGCAGCAGATATAGTTGAAAGAATGGACTCTGATGATGCGGTTGAGATTCTTAATGAACTAGAAGAAGAGGACAAAGAAGAAATTATCAAACTAATGGAGCCTGAATCAAAAAAAGAGGTTTTAAAGCTTGATAAATACGAAGAGGATGTAATTGGTTCTTATATGTCTGATAATTACATTCTTATTGATTCGAATCAAACAATTAAAGAAGCAATGTCTACTTTAGTAAAAATGGCAGGAATTCATGATAATATTTCGACATTGTATGTTGAAGATGAAAATAAGAAATTTTTTGGTGCTATTAGTCTTAATGATTTAATTGTTGCTAGAAAGGATGATAAGCTAATAGATTTAGTAATGACATCCTATCCTTCATTTTATGATGATGAATTAATTGATGAATGTATTGAAAAATTAAAGGACTATGCTGAAGATTCAATACCAGTACTAAATAGGAATAATGAAATAATAGGAGTTATTACTTCTGATAATGTTATTGATGCAACTGAAGATGTAATGGAAGATGATTATGCTAAACTCGGAGGATTAAGTGAGGCTGAAGAATTAGATGAATCAATTTTTACATCAGTTAAAAAGCGTATTCCTTGGTTAATATTATTACTATTTTTAGGATTTGTTGTATCAACAGTAACTGGTATATTTGAAAGTGTAATTGCTGTAATTCCTGTTGTAGTATTTTTCCAATCTATGATATTAGATATGGCAGGTAATGTTGGTACTCAGTCACTTGCTGTTACTATTAGAAGCTTATCACAAACTGATGATCCTAATGAGAAGAAAAAACATAGAAAAACTATATTTAAGGAGCTTAGAGTAGGAATTACAAATGCATTAATAATATCTATTATTTCATTTGTTTTTATTTTAGTTTATTTATCTATTAAACAACAAACTATTGTATCTGATACTTTTAATATCTTTGAGGCATTAAAGGTTACATCTATTATTTCTGGAAGTCTATTGGTAGCTATGACATTATCTAGTTTAATAGGTACAGTATTCCCTATTTTCTTAAATGCAATACATATTGATCCTGCAGTTGCATCTGGTCCCTTTATTACTACAATTAATGATATTATAGCTATTATAATATATTATGGATTAGTATATTTATTATTTATTTTAGTTTAGGAGCTTGTATGGAAAGTTTGCCACCAGAGATGTTATTATGTATTATTAATACTAAATTAAGAGATTTTTATTCTTCTTTAGACGAATTATGTGATGATTTAGATTATAATAAAAATTTTATTAATGAAAAGCTTAATAGTATTAATTATTTTTACAATAAAGAATTAAATCAGTTTATTTTTGTGGAAAAGTAGCTAGTAATAACTAGCTATTTTTCATTTAATACTTAACTTTTTTTGCGAAAAATGCTATAATTTAACTAACATAAACTTTATATAATTTAATAGAAAGGAGAGTATTACCATATTAGGTAATACAAATAAAAAGATTATGTCAAATCGTTTTATGCTAAATGAAACTTCTTATCATGGACATGGTGCAATAAAGAATATTGTACCTGAGGTAAATGCTAGAGGATTCAAAAAAATTTTAGTTTGTAGTGACCCTGATTTAATTAAATTTGGAGTTACTAAGAAGGTTACAGATTTATTAGATAACGCTAATATTTCTTATGAGGTATTCTCTGATATTAAACCTAACCCAACTATAGAAAATGTATTAGCAGGTGTTGAAGCTTGTAAGAAATGTAATGCTGATTGTATCATCGCAATTGGTGGCGGTTCTAGTATGGATACTTCAAAAGCAATCGGTATTATTATCACAAATCCAGAATTTGAAGATGTAAGATCACTTGAAGGAGTAGCTCCTACTAAAAACCCTTGCTTACCTATTATCGCAGTAGCTACTACAGCTGGTACTGCTGCAGAGGTTACAATTAATTATGTAATTACTGATGTTGAAAAGAAAAGAAAATTCGTATGTGTAGACCCTCATGATATGCCAATTGTTGCGATAGTAGACCCTGATATGATGTCAACAATGCCAAAGAGCTTAACTGCATCAACTGGAATGGATGCATTGACTCATGCAATTGAGGGTTACATTACTCGTGGAGCTTGGGAGATGTCTGATATGTTCCATATTAAGGCTATTGAAATTATCGGTAAGAGCTTAAGAAAAGCAGTAGCTAATGATCCTGATGGAAGAGAAGGAATGGCCTTAGGTCAATATATTGCTGGTATGGGATTTAGTAATGTTGGTTTAGGAATTGACCATGCAATGGCTCATACTTTATCAGCATATTATGATATTCCACATGGAGTTGCTTGTGCTATGCTACTTCCAATTTCAATGGAATTTAATCAGGATGTTACTGGTACTAAATATAAGGATATTGCAGAGGCTTTAGGCGTTGATACTCATGGTATGATAGAAAAAGAATATCGTCTTGCTGCAATAGACGCAGTGAAGAAACTATCAACTGATGTTGGTATTCCTACAAAATGTGAAAAAATTCTAGAAGCTGACTTAGATAGTTTAGCTAGTGATGCTCTAAAGGATGCATGTTATCCTGGTAATCCAAAAGAAGCAACCCATGCTGAAGTTGTTGAATTATTTAGAAAACTAATGTAATAGAAATTATGGCTGTAAGAGTATATATTTGGATTTTACAGCCATTTTTTATATACTAATTTCCTAAAATATTTTTTAAATAGATAGAAAATAATTATTTTTTAGTATATGGGTGGGATACATCCCCATACCCTTTGTAATACTTAGTAGCTAATCAAAAGTTAATTATAAGGATTTTTTCAAAAGTTAATCATAATTTTATTATTTCTTTATTGTGAAAACACTTTCAAATATTAAAATTTTTTGTTATAATTAGTATATATTTTTTGGATTCGAGGTGTTAATATGATAAAGAAAAATGAAACATGTTTATATATTATTGATAATGAATATAATATATTATCTTTTAATGAAAATCTTCGTTCTTTATTTCCTAATATTGAAAGAAAAATGAAATGTTATAAGATAATGAATAATGAAAATGCACCTTGTAAAAACTGTCCATTAAATAGTGGTTATTCATCAGGTTTATACTATAACTCAATATTAAATCGTGTAGTAAGTGTTTCATCAACTGAAATTATTTATAACAATGTAGTAGCTACTGCTTTAATAGGTACTGCATATAATGACGATATTGATTTTGATAATGAAGAGTCATATGTAATATTTGAAATAAATAATGATTTTTCTTTATCTTTATTACATGCAGTAAAGCCGTTTATTAATAAACGTTTTATTTCTATAGATGATGTAATAGATTATTTATCAATTATTATTTTTCCCTTAGATAGAAAAAAGCTTTTAATTTTTTTTGATAAAAATAATTTAAATGATAAAACTGAAAATTTTAGGTTGATTGATAATTCTATAGAATTTACTTATGATTTCAATATTAAAACTCTTCCAAATGATTCAAAAATATTAACAATGAGATTAGTAAAAAAAGCCGATTCCATTCAAGATGTTAGAAAAATTCATAATCTAACAAAACTTTATTACCAAAATTATTATTTTGATTTAGTATTAGATTTCTTAAATAAATCAAAAAACTATTCCATGATTGCAATAGATATTAAAGATTTTAAAATGTTTAATGAATGGTATGGTGAATCAGAAGGAGATTTATTTCTATCATTTATATCAAAAAAATTATTAGAAATAGATTCTAAACTATTATCATTTTCAGGATATATTCAAGCTGATAATTTTGTTTCAATTGTTGAGGATGATAAAGTTGATAATTTTATAGAAATATTAACGAACGAAATTAAAAAATATAAAAATGGTGATTCATTTCTTCTTAAATTTGGTATCTATAAAATTAATGATTACTCAATATCTCCAAGATCCATGTATGATAGAGCGGCAATAGCTATATCAAATATTAACCAAAATAAAAATATATGTTATTACCAAAAAAATATGCTTTTTGAAATAGAAAATGAGCATATATTAACCAGAGATATTGAAAGAGGATTAAGCGAAAATGAATTTTGTTTTTACTTACAACCTCAATGTAATATGTATACTGGAAAAATAGTTAGTGCTGAGGCATTAGTTAGATGGAAACATAAGGATTATGGGTTAGTACCTCCTATAAAGTTTATTCCAATATTAGAAAAAACAGGAGGGATAATAGAATTAGATAAATATGTTTGGAAAGAGGTATTTATTTGGATAAGAAAAATCATTGATAAAAACATTCAACCAGTACCAATTTCTTTAAATGTTTCTAGGGTAGATATGGAATTATTTGATGTACCAAAATATTTAAAAAATTTATCTGAAAAATACAAGATATCACCTGAATTAATAGAAATAGAAATTACTGAGAGTGCTTATTCTTCAAAAATAAAAGAAACAGAAGAAATAGTAAGGGAATTACATGAATATGGATTCAAAATAGCTATGGATGATTTTGGTTCTGGTTATTCGTCATTAAACATGCTTAATAAAATCAATATTGATATTTTGAAGCTAGATATGAAATTTCTTGATTTTGATGAACAACATTTAAGAAAAGGTATAAATATACTTGAGTCTGTAATAAATATGATAAAGAATATGCGTACTCCTATTATTATTGAGGGGGTTGAAACAGATAAGGAAGAAGCAGCTTTAATAGAAATGGGTTGTCGTTTTGCACAAGGATATTTTTATCATAAACCTATGCCAGTAGATCAGTTTGAAGAACTACTATGTGAAGCAATAAATATGGATTATTCTGGCGTTTACTATCATAGTAATGAAAAATTCCATTTAAAAGATTTTTTTCTTTCAAATTTATATAGTGACACATTGCTAAATAATGTTTTAGGACCAGTTGCGGAGTTTAAAGTTCAAAATAATGAAATATCAATATATAGAATAAATAATCCATTTTATGAATTATTCATAAATGAAAACTTATATGATGAAGAGTTTAGAAAAAATATTAGTCATATAATACATAAAGATGATTTTAATAATCTTTTAAATTCATTAAACGAAGCTAAAAAAAATCCTATCACAGGATCATTAATAGACTTTAGAGTTTATGATTTTGAAAAAATAAAATGGCTTCATACAAAAATATTTTATTTAAAAAAAGATAGTAATAATAAAGACCATTATATAGGTTGTTTTGAGGATATTACAATTAATAAGGAAAAGGATAATGAAATAAGAAGACTAAACAGCCTAAATAATGCAATTTTATCTTTAGAAAAAATAAAAAGTTGGGAATATAGTTTTGAAACTGATATCTTTAAGATATATTTTTATGACAAAGAACCATTAATTATAAATGATACCTCTATAAATATTAGAAATGGTAATATTGTACCAAAAGAATATAATTTCATAAGTGATTCTATTTTTAATAGAATAAATAATTTAGAAAGTAATTTTACATATGAATTTCCTGTTTTATTTAATGGAGTAACAAAATGGTGTCAGGTTAAATTTAATGTAATTTTTGAAAATGATAAACCAAAATACATTTTTGGTTTATATAGAAATATCTCAGAATTAATTAAAAAAAGATTTGAAAATACTTCTAAATCAAAATTATTATTAGCATTAAGAAATATGTCTCATGCTAGAATAATTGTTAATTTGAATACTGATTTAATTTATCATAATATGATAGATAAAGCAGATGAAGAATTAATAAATATTAAACGTTATTCTCGCTTTATAGAGATTGTTGAGGAAAGATATATAAATAATAATTCTAAAAATCGAATTAAAGAATTATTAGATACAAAATTATTGATAAATGAATATTATGGAAAAAGAAACTTTAAAAGCTTTGATTATACTACTAAGGATGGAATAATAAAAAGAGTATGTGTATATCTTAAGCAATTTGATGATTCAAATGACATATATGGTTATTTTTACTTTATTAATTTAGATAAAAAAATAAAGAATCAAAATTTTGCTAGTGTTTCTAACGATTTATTCCCTTATTTGTCTGTTGACTATATAAATTTAAAAGCTGATTGTAATCAATTATTAGTTGATTTATTACATTTTAATACTAAAGATGAATTACTTTCAAATATTGATAAAATGATGAAAGGAGTATTTAAAAAAGAAGATATATTAGCTTTGAAAAATGCTAGAAGTTTATTAAAGAATGTTGGAGATTGTCAATCCTGTGAATTTGAATATAGATTAGATGATGGAAATATTATTAATATTTATATGCTGACGAAACTATTGGAAAATTCAAATAATGAAAAATATTATTTATCTACATATCTTGATGTTACAAATAACAAGTTATTTGAAAAAGCATTATTAAATACTACATTTATTGAGAATGTTGATAGCGGAATAGCAGAATTAGCAAATAGATTTGGTATTGAAGATAAAGTGATGTTTAGTAGTATATCATCCATATATTCTACAAGCTTTTTTGTAAATACTTCTAATAATTTAGGTACAAATATTTATTCTACCTACAATAAGCTTATGAATTATCAATCATTAAATTATGATCAAATTAGAAATATATATTTAGAAAAGGTATCAAACATAGATAAAGATATATTTATTAATAATACTAGTATTAATGTTATTAAAAATAATCTTAAAAGTGTTAATGATAGAAACTCATTTATTTATAGAGCTATAGATGAAAATGAAAATGAATATTGGGAAAAGGCAAGTTTTTTTGCTGCAGGGTTTAATCATAATAATGAGTTGAATTCTTTTGTTGTTACAATAGAAGATATTAATGAATATAAAGTTCAAATTGATAATCTATCATATTCAACAAGATATTTTAAAGATTTATTCTTTCAAGCATCAAAAGAATTATATAAATATATTTTTAGATTTAAAACTATTAAAGAAGAATTATCAAGTATAAGTATAAATAATAATGAAATAATTGAAAAGAAACTAGAATATTCAATAGATGATTTTATGAATTATTTTGATAATAGATTAGATAAAAATATTATGTCTTATATTAAAAAGATATTTTCGAAAGAAGAAATCAATAAGGCTAATATTGGAAGTACAAAACAATTTAAAATTGATTATATAAATGATTTAGGAGTTCATGTTTATTATAAAGTATTAGTTCATTTTTCTATGGATAATGAAAAAATCATTACTGCCTATATTATTGATGAAACAAAAGATGAAATTGAATTAAGAAATTTCAAAATTAAAAGCGAAATAGATGAATTGACTGGATTATTAAATAGAAGACGCTTTGAAACGGATATAAATAATAAATTTATTAATTATTCACAAATTACTATTGTGTTTTTTGATGTTAATAATTTAAAATATATTAATGATGAATATGGACATGAAAATGGAGATATTGTCATTAAAAATTGTGCTTCTTGTTTAAAAAATTTAATCGATGATGAAACGTTTGGATATCGATATGGTGGAGATGAATTTGTGTTAGTTTCTACAAATAAAAATAAAGAAGAGATTGAAAATCTTGTAATTGAAGAAATTAATAAGCTTGAATTGAAAGATAAAAATTCAAGAATTAAATCAAGTTTATCTTTTGGTATTTCTTATGGAATGGGAAAATGGATATTTTCTGATTTATTAAAAGAAGCTGATGAGAATATGTACCTATATAAAAAGGAACATAAAAAATAATATTAGTTTTGGGGTGTTTATTTTGAAAAGAAAAAGAGGACTAATAATACTAACTATTATTATTTCATTAATAGGAATAATAGTTGGTTGCTTATGCATATATGTAAATATTTATTATAAGGCTGATAGTGAAGCATTAGATTCTTTAAATTCAACTGACGATGTAATAGTTAATAATAATGATAATTATATTTCATTTATCCCTAATGATACTTATAATGATGTAATTGTATTTTATCAAGGTGCTAAGGTTGAAGTAGAGGCATATGCCCCATTATTGAAGCTTTTAGCTCAAAATAATATTGCTTGTTATGCAATAAAAACAACCTTTAGATTATCATTTTTTGATGTAGATAAATTTAGTGATATTTATAATAATGAAAATAATGAAAATATCGATTATTATGTGATGGGACATTCTTTAGGTGGTGTAATAGCATCTATTTCTGCTAAAAAATATAATTCAATATGTAATGGTATTATTTTATTAGCATCATATCTTAATTCTGATATCAGTGATACAACATTAAAAGTTTTAAGTATTTATGGAAGTAATGACGAAATATTAAATATGGATAAGTATGAGGAAAATAAAAAATATGCTCCTGAAATATTTATTGAAAGAAGAATTGATGGTGGAATACATTCATATTTTGGTTCCTATGGAATTCAAAATAAAGATGGTAAACCATATATAGAAAAAAGCTTTCAAATAGAAAAAACAAAAGACTATATATTAGAATTCATTAATAATTAAAATTGTGGAATACCATTATGGTATTCCATTTTTTTAAAAAAATAAGAAGGGAATAAATCCCTTCTAATTAAGCTTCATTATATTTCTTTTTAATATATAAATCAATCTCTTCTGCAACCTTCTTTGTTGCGGCAACAGCCTCAACAACAGTCTTAGCTCCAGAAACTACATCTCCAGCAGCATATACACCCTCTCTAGTTGTAGCTCCACCACTAGTTGTTTCAATTAATCCTCTCTTATTTGTATCAATTTGCTTTGTATTTTTTACAATATTAGATAATGCACCTTGACCAATTGCGATAATAACAGAAGAAGATTCAAATTTATATACATTTTCACTATCATTAATATATTCTATAGTGCCATCTTCATTAGTCTTTTGAACAACTGGTTCAACCATAATACCATCATCTAAAATTTGAACAGTATTTAGATAATAATTCATCTTAACACCATCAACTATAGCTAAATCTAATTCTTCCTTTAATGCTGTAACCTCTTCAGGTCCCCTAAAGAAGATAATATCTACCTTGGCTCTTGTTTTTCTTAGAATTGTTCTTGCCGCATCCATTGCTACATTACCAGCACCAATAATTACTACATGATCTCCAAGCTCGGTATATGAATCTGGATTCTTTAAGTAATCAATCGCGAAATGAACATTTCCTAAAGTTTCTCCAGGTATTCTTAATCTATTTGGATTCCATACACCAGTGCCAATAAATATTGCATCATAACCATCTCTAAACATATCATCAATAGTTATTGTAGGTCCAATTAATGTATTAGGTCTAAATAAAATACCTAATTCATTCATTCTAGTTAATAGCTTATCTAATAAACTCTTAGGTAATCTAAATTCAGGAATACCATATCTTAATACTCCACCAATTTTATCCTTAGAATCAATAATTGTTACCTTATATCCCTTTTTAGCCATCATAATAGCTAAGGTTAATCCTGCAGGACCAGCACCAATAATTCCTAATCTATGACCATTAGATGGTTGAGCCTCTAATTTTGCCTTTTCAAGATAAAAGGTAGAAATATATGTTTCAACCTCATAGAATTTAATAGGAGATCCTTTACGATTTAATACACAATGTCCCATACAATTCTTTTCATGAGGACAAATTAATGAACATAAGGCTGATAATGGATTATTATCAAAAAGCTTTTCACCAGCTTCATCCATTTTTCCATCTAAAAACATCTGCATAATAATAGGAATATCTGTATGAACTGGACAACCCTCCTTACACATTGGCTTTTTACATTTTAAGCATCTTTGAGCTTCATTAATTATATCTGCCATATTTACCTCCTGAATTATTATTCTATTAAGATTATACTAAAAAACAAAAAATAATGAAAGCATTTTCCATAATATAATTCAAAAAAATAATATTTTGAGATAAAAATACAAATACCTATAAATTTTTTAGTATTCTGTGATATAATTTTGATATGAAATTAGAATTTATTTGTGAAAATGATAATATAAAATTAAGTGAAGAATTAAAAAAACATATTTCTAGAAAGCTATATAAGAACTTAAAATCATCAAATACTATTATTTATGTTAATGATATAGCTCATTTAGGATATATGGAAATAAAAAAAGGAGATATTATTACCTTTGAATATAATAAAGAAAGTGAGATTAAATGGGATATTTATCCATCAAAGCTAGATATTAGATATGAGGATAATGATTATTTAGTAATTTTTAAAAGAGGTAATTTGATGTCTATACCTACAAAAGGTTGTCCTTTTAGTGTTTATCAAGAGGTATTATATTATCTTAAAGAAAAAAATGAAGCACTAAATGTATCTATTATTAATAGATTAGATAAAGAAACAAAAGGATTAATGGTTATTGCTAAAAACAGATATGCAGCATATATGCTAGAACCTACCCATTTAAAAATGACAAGAAAATATCTTGCATTATGTGAAGGAATATTTGAAATAAAAGAAGGTACTATTAATACCTTAATAGATAAAAAGGATGATTCAAATAAAAGATATGTATCTAATACTGGAAAAGCTGCAATAACTCATTATAGAGTTATTAAAGAGATAAATGGTAATTCATTAGTTGAGTTTATATTAGATACTGGAAGAACTCATCAAATAAGAGTACATTCAGCTTATATTGGGCATCCTATTATCGGTGATAGTATGTATAATAATGGTGATGGTAATTTATTATTATATAGTTATCAGGTTAGTTTTAATCATTTTAGAATTAATAAGGAGATTAATGTTACAATAAATGAAAGAGATATCATCTTATAATAAAAAAAAATATAAATTAATTAGAATAATTATTCAGGCATTAATTATTTTATTATTATTATCTTCGGTTATATATTTAACTATAAAATTATATCCATATTTTATAAAAATTCAAAATGATATTGAATATAAAGAATATATAGTAGATAAAATAAGAGGCTTTGGAGGCTATTCAATATTAATAATAATATTATTGCAAATAATTCAAACTATATTTATGATAATACCAGCAGGCCCAATAGTAATGATTTCTGGAATGCTTTTAACAGAAGGTACTGCAGTACTAACCTCAATAATAGGTCAAACCTTAGGTGGAATTATTGTTTATTTTTTAGTTAAACAATTAGGTATTAGATTTATAGCTTTATTTGTTGATCCTAAAAAAATATATGAATCTAAGCTATTAAAAAATAAAGAAAGATGTGAGGTAATGATGTTTGGATATCTAATGATTCCTGCATTACCTAAGGATATTGTTTCTTTTATTGCGCCATTTACTGGAATAGATTTTAAAAGCTTTGTAATGATAAATTTATTTGCTAGAATTCCTATGACTATTGTTAGTGTATTTATGGGATCTTCTTTAATAGATTTTAATATGGTATTATTAATTGTATTGACAATAATATCTTGTATTTTAGCATTATTATGTTTTATTTTTCATAATAAAATTGAAGCATTTTTAAGCAAAGAGGAAAAAACATTAAAGTTATTTTAGGGGGATAATATGAATAAGAATATTATTGAATTAATTGGAGAAAATGGAAAAAAATTATCTTTCAATTTAGAAGCTGAATTAGTGTATGATGGATATGATTATCAAATTCTTACTCCAATAGATTCTAATATGGGACTAGATTCAGATGAGGCTTTAGTTTTTAGAATTGAAAATGGAGAATATTATATTGAAGAAAATGATGATATTATTAATGAAATAGAAATAATGTATAATAATCAAGAATAGGTGTCATAATAATCATTGAAAGGATGATATAATGACAAATATAAATTGTAAAGCAGAAAAATGCTGCTATAATTCTTGTGAAAAATGCTTAAAAGGCCAAATTGATGTAGAAGGATTATATGCAAAAAGTAAGGTTGGTACCTTCTGTCAATCTTATAAAAATATAGAATATAATCCTATTAAAGAAATGGAAATAGCATGTGAAATTACAGATGATAGATTACATAAGGTTTCATGTAGTGCAAATTATTGTGTATTCTATAATGAGGGTATTTGCGATAATAAAGAGATTACTATTGGTAAAGAAAATTCATTATATCGCAGTGAAACAGAATGCGATAGTTTTACATTAAAATAGTTAAAAGTATGGATAGATTAATTCTATCCATGTTTTGTTTACGCTTTCATTTTATTTTACTTTTAATTTAAGCTTATTTGAGTTAAAATAGCATTATAAGCAATTAGAGGTAATATTATGTATTATAATTCATATTGGATGATAGGAGAAAATGAGTTTAGTGTTGTAAGTGGCGAAGAAATGGAAAAAAATCATGCTGCTTATGGCATTTATGGTGAAATAGTTCCTTTTAATGAAGCAATTTGTATTGGGAATCCAATTGCTGATTTCACATCAACTGCATTCATTGAAGAAAGATTATGTTCTTTAAATACTTCCTATTTAATCTATAAAGTAAAGATAAGCTCACAACTTCATAGAATTCCTAAAGATAAAGATGTGAATTTAGTATTTGGATATGATATGTTTTGTTCAATAAATTTATTATATTTACTTGCACAATTTGATTATAGAGGATTTAATAATACATTTAAGATACATATTATAGATGAGGATACTATGAAGAATCTAGAATATTATGAATTAAATGCAAAGGGCTTTTATGAATTATTTGTACAAAATATTATTAATAAAAATAAGACAATTACTCCTATTAAATCTATCAATAAGGCATTAGATTTATATTATTTATATAAAAAGCATGATAAAGATACATTATTAGCTATGCTAAATGAATATGATGATAACCTAAAGGCTTTAAGAAGCCATAGAGAATATGGACTACCTGATTATGAATGGCAAAAATGGCTTGATGCTGTAATAACTAAATAAATTATAAAAACCTGTAATTTTACAGGTTTTTATAATTTATAGTTTAATTTCTTTTGGAAAAGGATTATCCTTCATTATTCCCCACATTTTGTCTATATATGCTAATGTATAGAAGTTTTCAAAATAATGATAATAGAATGCTCCCTTTAATGTCATTTCATAAATTCCATTTTTATATTTAGCAAAGCCAAATAATCTAGAGATGAATAACTCAAAACGGTAAGCTTTTTTAAGAGGTATATTAAAGAATTTTTCAAAATCTGCTTCATTTACTTTAGTAGAATATGCAGTCCAGAAAAGCCAATATACCATTCTTTGATGCTTAGTAAAGCGAATAGTTAATGAAGTTGGTAGTTTATTATTTTTAATTCTTTCACAATAGCTATTTAAATCAAAGGTATTAATTTTAAATTGATCCTTTAATAGAGTAGTAGAAGAAGCACCAAAACCTAAGAAGGATTCTCTTGTCATAGATGAATAATTTGCACTTTCTTCTTTAGAAAAGGTCCAAATTGAATTTCTTTTATATCCCTTTTTATAACAATAATTCGTGATAGAATCTAAAAGCTTTCTCTTTTTTCTTTTTGACATTGCTTTTACTTTACTAGCTGTAAATGTAAAATCAATAAATGGATAGATTGCAATATGATTAGCACCAATAAAAAATGCTAAATCAATGTCATTTTTTAAATCCTCATATTCTTGATTTGGTAATGCAAAGATAAAGTCCATTGAAACAGTTTCAAATGATATTTTATTTAATGCTTCTTTTAGACTATCAATATTAATTGTATTTCTTCCTAGTATTTTTTGATATTTTTTTGAAAATGATTGTATTCCTATACTTATTTTAGTAATTCCAGAAGCTTTTAATTTTTCTAAAATTTCTATAGTAACATTATCAGGATGAAGCTCAAGTCCAATTCCTTCAGTAATAATAAAATATTGATTTATTGTATCAATTACTTCTTTAATTCTATCTACTAATAATGCTGGAGTGCCACCACCAAAATAAAGACTAGTAACTACTTTTTTTTCATTATTTTGGCTTCCTACCATATGTATTTCTTTTATTAGGCTATCAATATATTTATTAGCTAAATCCTCATTATATTTAACCTTACAATAAGGACAAAAGCTACAAATATTTTTACAAAAGGGAATATGAACATATAATCCTAAATTTTCACATTCCTGGTAGGAAAGTATTTGATCATATTCATTTTTAAATATAAAGGGCTTAGTTGTTCTTGTTAGCCACATTCTAGCTAAAGATGTTATAAAACTCATATTTCTCCTAAATGTACTTTAAATAAGTACGTAGCATTTCAAATATTATTTTTAGATTTCCTTTAAATAAAAGAGTATATTCAGCAACAAAGAAGTAGCCACATTCATTACATAAACCGGGAATTTCAATACATCTACCACAAGTTGAAAGCTTTCCATTTTCTAAAACAACACATTGATGACAAGGAGTAGGGAATTTATTTTCTACTAGATATGGGAAGGCACTTTTTAAATTAAATATTGGGGCACCTTTTTTCATCATTTCTATAATATCATCTGTACATTTTTTCTTTTCCTCTTTAGATAATGCTAAATCTTTAGTATCAGGATAAGGAGTATGAAAGTTAAATGATACTGCTCTAACATTTTTAGTATCCTTTGCTTTTTGACATACGTCTTTAATACAGTCCTTATTAATTTGATTAATTGCCATATAAAAACAAATATTATCACTAGTTGCATTTTCAATATTATTCATAATAGTATCATAGGTATCACCACGAATAATATTATGATGTTCTTTATCGCCATCAAGACTTAATAATATTAAATCAGCTTCCTTTAAATCTATTCGATGAGTACCATTAGTAACAACATTTACAATTAAAAAACCCATTTCTTTTGCTTCAATAACTAAATCTCTTAAGGTTTTATCCTTATCATGCCATAAAAAAGTTTCTCCACCACAAAAGAATAAGATTCTGATTCCCATATCATATAACTCTTTCATTTCCTTTTTTATTTGTTCATAAGGATGTATTATAGCAGTGATATTATTAACAGAACAATGCTTACAATGAAGATTACATTTATCTGTAACAATTATAGTACCTAAAATAGGGTCTTTTTTCTTAAATAAAATAGTTTTTATTCCAAATCCTGCTAAATGAAAAAATGATTTTAGCTTCATAAGATAACGTCTCCTTGTTAAGAAAAATTATATAATAATATATTATTTTGTCAATAAAAAAGCTCCAGCAATCTGCTAGAGTATAAAAAAGCTCCAGCAATCTGCTAGAGCTAAGTTACTATTAATATATATATTAATAAAAAGCTTTTATTACTTTACAATTGTACCTTTAATAGCACCAAATAAAGCACCTGCATTTGCTTCATCAGTATCAATATGCATTGCAAGAGCGTATTTTGGAGATACACGAATTACAGTATCCTCAAATGTTACCTTTCTTCCTGTTTCATTTAATACTTGAACAGAAACGATATCACCATTCTTAACACCAAATTCCTCTGCATCTTCTGGAGTCATATGAACATGACGCTTAGCTACTAATACACCTTCAGATAGCTCAACCTCTCCACAAGGTCCTACAAGCTTACAAGGAGCAGAACCAGCTACATCACCAGATTCTCTAACTGGAGCTGTAACACCTAAAGCTCTCGCATCAGTGAATGATACCTCAACTTGGTTAACATTACGGCAAGGTCCTAAAATTGAGCACATAAGGCTGCCCTTAGGTCCTACTACAGTAATCTTTTGATTAGAAGCAAATTGACCAGGTTGGCTTAACTCCTTCTTAACAGTTAATTCTGCACCAGCACCAAATAGCTTTTCTAATACTTCTTGAGTTACATGAACGTGTCTAGCACTTGTTTCAATAATAAATTCTTTCATTATATTAATCCCCTTCTTAATAAAATAATTATTACGCAAACATTATAGCACTATTTTATCTATTTGGCAAAAAAAATGTATTTTTTTAGTAATAAAATATTTATACTTAATATTATTTATTTTTTTTTAATCCATCTATTATTGTTTTTTCAATACATTTTGGAACATATTTAGAAATACTACAATCAAATTCAACAAGTTCTTTAATAGCACTAGAAGAAACTACTTGATTTTTAGTAGTTGGCATTAATAATATTGTTTCAATATTTGGATAAATATCTCTATTATATTGGAATAATGTAAATTCATTTTCAAAATCACTATAATTCCTCATTCCTCTAATAATAATATTAATATTATTTTCTTTACAGTATTGAACTACTAATCCATCCCAAGCTACTACAATAACATTTTTTAAATCCTTCACACATTGATTTATCATTTCAATTCTATCATTAACTGAAAATGAACTTTTTTTAAATATATTATAAGAAACTAAAATATGTAATTCATCAAATAATTTAGAAGCTCTTTTAATTAAATCTAAATGTCCAGTAGATATAGGATCAAAAGAACCAGGATAAACAGCTTTTCTCATAATAAAAATTCCTTTCTTCACAAGTAAATTATATATTAAATATTATTTTTTGTCATTTTATTTTTATACTATCTGACAAAAATTACTCTTTTTCTATTAAATTAATTGTTATAATCTTTCTAACTTATGGTAAAATGATGAAGTGAGGTGTTACTATGAGTATGGTTGTTATTGCATCAAATAATAAAAATAAGGTTAAAGAATTTAAAAGTATATTAAATACAGATAAAATAGAATTTAAAACATTATCAGAAATAGGATATGATAAGGAAATTATTGAGGATGGAAAAACCTTTAAAGAAAATGCCGTAATTAAGGCAAGACAAATAGCTTTAGATTTAAATGTAATAGCTATCTCAGATGATTCGGGTTTAGTATGCCATGGTCTAAATGGCGCCCCAGGAATCTATTCAGCTAGATACGCAGGTACTAATAATGACAAGGATAATAATGAATTATTAATAAAAAATTTACAAAATATAGGTGATAGAACTGCTTCATATGTCTGTGCCATTTGTATATATCACCCTAATGGAGAATATAAAGTAGTAGAGGAAACTGTAGATGGAATTATTATTGATACTCCAAGAGGTGAAAATGGTTTTGGTTATGATCCTCATTTTTATATAGAGGAATGGAAAAAGACATTTGCTGAGGTACCACTTGAGGTTAAAAACCAAATTTCTCATCGAAGAAAAGCATTATATAAAATGAAGGAGCTTATCAATGAGGATTTTAGTTTTAAGTGATTCTCACAGGAGATTATTAAATATTAATATTAATGAATATGACTATATTATTCATTGTGGAGATTATGGTAATGAATATAATTTTCTAAATGATAATAACCTTTTATACGTAAAAGGAAATGGTGATATTTATGGCCCAAAAGAAAGAAAAATAAATATTAATAATAAAACAATATTAATTACTCATGGTGATTTATACAATGTTAAATTTAATTCAACTAATCTAACATATAAAGGATTATCAGAAAATGCTAATATAGTATTTTATGGACATACTCATATTCAATATTATTTTTATAGTGATAATATTTTATATATTAATCCTGGGAGCTATCAAAATAATGATTACATAATAATAAATGATAATGATATATATTTTTATAATAATGGTAAATTAGTGGATAAAATAAGCTATAGTTGGAGGTGAAATAATGACTATTAATGAGCTTTTGAACTTAGATAAAACACAAGCCTCTATTCAAAAAATAAATATGTTTTTATGTTCTATAGAAAAAAACAGCTATGAATATGTAAAAGCGTTAGCCTTTAAAGCTTTAGTTTTAGATGAACTAAATAAAACATCTGAAGCCTTAAAGCTATTATATGAATATATTCCAGATATAAAAGAAATGACAAATGAGGCAAAAATTGCTCTACTAGATGGTATTATTTCCATTACATTAAAAAATGATTTATATGATCAAACTATAAAATACATTGAGCTTAAGAAAAGCTTTCTTCCACTATCAAAGGGAAGTTTATATATTAAGGATAAAATAGAACTTTATTTAAAAATGAATGATTATAGTCAAGCTAAAATAGAGCTTTTATCCTATTTGCAAGATGATATTTCAAAAGATGAAATGATATATGCTAAAATTAAATTATCAGATATATATTATACTCTTAAGCAATATGATAGATTTGTTGAGTTAATTCCAGAATTAAAAAATTATTATGAAACTAATTTAGCACTAGAATCATTATCTATTTTAACAATTAAAGATTTAAAAATTTCTTTAGAAAGAATGAACTATAACAGGGTTATCAATGAAGGAAATTCATTTATTGAAGCAAATGATATAAAGATGAAATATATAATTGAAATATCTTCTATGATAATTAAAGCTTATGTAGAAATAAATGAATTAAAAAAAGCTAGTATTTTAGAAAGTAATTATAGAGAATATTTATCAGGAGAATATTTATTAGAGTCTTTAGATTTTTGTTATTCAGCACTAGAACTATATAAAAGAAATAATTCTTTAGTTTCAATTAAGGAATATGAAGCCAAAATAATAGAATTTGAGGCAATAAAAAATAAAGAAAAACCTAAGACTAAAAAGCATACAAAATCTAAAGAAATTAATATTCCTATTGTGGAAATACCTCATAATATTATAGAGGAAATTAGTGAAAATAATAACTATAGTTATTTATTAAGACCTAAAAAAGATGAAATACTAAATAAAACTATAACAAAAGAAAAAATAAAGGATATTAATGTAAGTAAAACATATGATTTATTAAGAGACGTATTTGACTCATTAAATCAAGTGGATTTAGATATGAAATTTAGAGAAATATTTAGATTATCAGCAATTTCTATTTCTAAAGCATTTGATATAGAAGAAATGTATATTTTATATTTTAATAGAAGCTATTTAGGACTTCACTATAAAAAAGAAAGAGTTTATGATAAAAAACTAGATGTAGATAATTTAAATCATACTATTGCCTATCAAACTATTTTACAAAATAATGAACTATTCTTAGATGAATATGATAGAGCCTTTAGTATTAATATTGTAACAAACGAGGAATACCCTATAAATACTTATGCTTATTCAGTACCAATATCTAATTCTTTAGAATGCTTTGGTAGTATTACTTATATTTCTAATAAACCATTTATAGAATCTGATGGGGTTTATGAGTCACTAAAGCTAATATCTATGATGTTAGGCTCTCGTTTATTATTATTTATGAAAACTAATCAAATTAATCTTGAGAATCAAAAATTAATATTCATCAAAGATAATATGTCTTCTGGATTAAAGGAATGTGTAGAGGGATATATTCATTTGAATAAGCAAGCTCATAACATTTTAGGAGGATTAGAGGATTTAACTTTAGATGATTATTATAATCATATGGAGATATCTGATGTTACTAAATATAAAAATATTATAGAATCTTTATATAATTTAGATTCTACTAAAAGGGAAATTGAATATGATTATAATAAGGATGGTAAGATTATTAGAGTAAAGGAAAGGTTTTATCCTTTATTAATAGAGGGAACTATTCATATTTTATCTTTAATAGATGATATTTCTAAAGATAACAATGATAAAAATAAACTATTAGCTTTAGCCTATACAAACCCTATTTCTAAATTAGATACTGAATATAAGCTTTTATCTGATTTAGAAGTTTTATATTCTAAAAGACAATTAAGTCTTACAGTATTGTCAGTACATGACTTTAAAATTTATGAAGAACTTTATGGATATATATTTATTAAGCAATTAACCTTCGCAATAGGTAAGGCAATAAAGGAATCTATTTCTTCTAATTTTGATTTTAGATTATATCATTTAGAAGGAGATCAATTTGCAATATTAATGGAAAAAATAAATGATAAAAGATCTATAGATTCTAAATTATTAACTATATTTAATAGAGTTCATGATGAAATATTTAAAATAAATACTCGAACTTCTATTTATTTTATAGCTGGAGTATTTAGAATGAGTAAAAATATGAATATAGAAAAAAGTTCATTAATTTTAGATTATGCTAAGGAAGCATTGAATAATTGCAAAAATGCTGGTTTATGTCATAATATTGTTCATTATGATGGAGAAGAAGCTAGAAAGAATTTTAATAAAAAGAATTTAGTTACTCATATTTCTGAATGTATAGATCATGGAAGCTTAATTCTAAATTATCAACAAATAGTTAATTTGAAAAATGTTGATGTTTATGGATATAATATTAAAATAGGTATAGATAATTTAGAGATTGAAGATAATTTATTTAATTCTGTTATTAAAAGAAGAGATTTAGAAAATCAAATAGATAAATATTTAATATTAAATGCATTTAAAGAGGAAAAAATGCTATATGATAAATGTAGAGGATATATTAATATTTTTATTGAAATTAATTTAGATACTTTTGATTCTTCATTTATTAGTTTTATTAATACTCAACTTCAGTTTTTTAAAATTGATCCTAAATTTATTACCTTTATCACTAAAAATGCTAGTTCTTTAGTTATTCAAAAGCTAAGAGAGATAGGGTTTAAAATAGCTAGCTATGAATTATTAGATGTATTTAGAGAATATACTGATTTTTATTTATATGATTATCATTTATCTAAAATAGATAATACTAATGAGATATATGAAATATGTAATAATCATAAAGGCATTTGTATATTAACTGAAATAAATACTAAAGAGGATATTGAATATGCAAGAGAACAAAATTATTCTATTATAATTGGTAAATATTATAAAAAGAATTTAAGAATGAAAGCTATTATTGATAGTATAAAAAAAGAATAATTTTATATTTCTAATCATATACTTTAATGAAGGTGATTAGGATGAAAAGGAAGCTAAAGCTACCAATATTATTATTAGCTGCAGTAGCAATGATGTCTATTTTCTATATTAAGGAAGCAAGTAAAGATATAGGAGATCAAGATGCTTCTGGTGATACTCTAGATTCGAGTGTTTTATACCCTGAATTTAGTGAGCTTAGATTGAATCATTTAGAGGAAGTGAATACTACTCTTAGTGAATATGAAGCTAAAATCGCCAGTGGAGAGCTTAATGCAAATGAAGTTTCAGAGTGTAGTTTATTAATGGAAGACATTAAAAGAAATGTTGATTTAGAAATGAAATTTGAGGATGCATTACTTGAAAACTATGATTATGATGATGTATTAGTTCTTATTGGAGAAGATTTTATTGATGTTAGAATTTATACAGAAGAGGATGTTAGGAAAAATGCAGTTTCAATTATGAAGCTTGTTTCAGAACATTTTGATAGCTATAGAACAATTAAAATAACTCCAGTTGCTAAAACTGATTAGAAAAAATGCCATTACTGAAATAGTAATGGTTTTTTCAATTAATCTTTAAGATATGAATGATTATAAATTATTTTTTGGTATAGAGCCTAAAACTTTTAAAGATTAATGTTCATTATTAGACATAATAATAATAATTTTATATTAAAACATAGTTGCTAAAATATTTCGAAAAAATATTTAAATTATTGAAATGTTTACTAAAATACATAATATATCTTTAATTTATATAAATTATTTGCTAGAATTTTATTGTAATAAGCGATATTAATTTAATATTTTTGGGGGTTAATATGAATAAAATAATTTATGCAAAATTTATTGATGATTTAAAAATTGAATTTAGTGTTAATAATTCTATTAAGTCATATACTATTTATTCTGATTCTAAAATAATAGAAACTAATAGTGGAACTAAGGATAAATCCTTATATTCTATTTCCTTAGACAAAGATATCTTTGATGCTAGAAATACCTATAGTGTGGAGGTTCTATTTTTAGATGATAGAATTGATAAAATTGATATAGATTTATTATCTTTATATAAGACTAGCTTTTTTAATGATAAATATTATTATTCTGGCAAGGATTTAGGAGCTACATATAATAAAAAATACACTACATTTAAGGTTTATTCACCTTTAAGTAAAGAAATAATATTAAAGGTTTATTCTAATGGTACTCCAAAATTTATTGATGAACTTAAGGGAAGTGATATTCCTTTATTTATTGTACCTATGGATTATAATGATAATGGTATTTTTTCTGCAACTATTCATGAAAATTTAGAGGGAATGTATTATACCTATACAGTAACAAATTCTAAATATCAAAACATTGAGGTTGTTGACCCTTACGCAAAATCAGCAGGAATTAATGGCTTAAGAGGAATGATAGTAGATTTTTCTAAAACAAACCCTAAGGGATGGGAGAATGTCGATATAATTCCGTATAGTAAAAATGAAATGGTTGTTTATGAAACTCATATTAGTGATATTACATCATCATCTTCATGGAGTAATGATAGTAATAATTTAGTATATAAGCATACCTTTAAAGGGGCAACAATTCCTAATACAACATATACACAGGATGGCATTACAGTAAAAACAGGTTTTGATCATATTAAGGAGCTAGGAATTAATACCCTACAAATCTTACCTTTTTTTGATCATGATAATGATGAGACTAATATGATATTTAATTGGGGCTATAATCCCTTAAATTATAATTGTCTTGAGGGTGGTTATTCAACTAATCCTTATGATGGATATGTAAGAATTAAAGAATTTAAAGCATTAGTTATGAAATATCATAATGAGAATATTAATATTATTATGGATGTTGTTTATAACCATGTTAGTGATGCATTAAAATCTAATTTTGAAATATTAGTTCCAGGCTATTATTTTAGACATGATTCATTGGGGAATTTATCTAATGGTTCTGGTTGTGGTAATGAAACAGCATCTGAAATGCCAATGTTTAGAAAATTTATGATTGATTCCTTAGAATTTTTAGCTAAAGAATATAAGTTATTTGGCTTTAGATTTGATTTAATGGCTGTTCATGATTATGAAACAATGAATTTAATTGTAAAAAATCTAAAAGAAAAGGTTAATCCTAATATAGTAGTTTATGGTGAACCATGGGTTGGTGGAGAAAGTAGCTTAAATCCTAAATTAAGTGCTAGTCAAGCTAATGGTAATAAATATATAGGCTATGGACAATTTAATGATCAATATCGTGATGCCTTAATTATGGGTGGTATGAAGGCTAAAGAGGAATTAGGCTGGGTTAATAACCCTAATAAAACTATTGATAAAGAGATGGATAAAATTAAAAATGGTATTTTAGGCTATACTACAGGTGGAGTTAGCGATATTCTTGATAATGATAAAACAGTTACTTATGTAACTTGCCATGATAACTATACTTTATACGATAGAATGAAGGCAGCCGGAATAAATGATGATGAGGCTATTAAGAAAATGGCTATTTTAGCTAATTCAATGGTATTAACTTCAAAGGGTATTTCATTTATTTTAGCAGGAGAGGAATTCCTTAGAACAAAACATGGAGAGGACAATTCCTATAATTTGTCATATAAAATAAATGAATTAGATTATTCTTTAAAGGTTAAGAATAATGATATGTTTGAAATATATAAAAAATTAATATATTTTAAGAAGAATATTCTTAAAAATAATGAAATTTATGATATTAATATTAGTGAAAATAATAATCAAATATCATATAAATTAAAAAATGAAAATATAGAATATTTAATTATTCATAATAATTCTTATAATGTTGATAAATTATTAAATTTAGATATATCTTCATATAAAATATATTTAAATACCAGCAACAATAATAATACAAATAATCCATGGCAAACATTAATATTATATAAATAAATTTTATGGTACTAGAGTTTGTACTTTAGTACTTTTTTATAAATAAATCAGATATATGAGACCAAAGTTTCGAATATTTTCGAAATAGTTTCGGAAAATGATTATCGTTTGTGAAGATTTTACTAAACTAGAATCAAATGATTGAAAGATTGATTTTTTTTGATAAAATTTAATTGTATGAATCGATTTTTAATTAAAAATATTGGAGGTTTAAAATGACTTTAGAAAGAAAAGCAGGTGTTTTATTACACATTACTAGTCTACCATCAAAATATGGTGTAGGAACTCTTGGTATAGAAGCATATAATTTTATAGATTGGTTACATGATGCAAAACAAAGTATTTGGCAGGTATTACCGCTTACTCCAACAAATTATGGAGATTCTCCATATCAAAGTGTCTCATCTACTGCTCTAAATTATTATCTTATTGATTTTGATATCTTAAATCAAAAGGGATTATTATTAAAGAAGGATTATAATAAAGTAAAATTTAGCTATAATAATAAGAGAGTAGATTATAGTATATTATTTAATGAAAAGATAAAGCTATTAAAAAAGGCATTTACTAATTTTGATACAAGCTCTAGTAAATTTAAAAAATTTGTTAATGATGGGGAATATAAATATTTTGCAGTATTTATGACAATAAAAGCTATGCATAATTATTTATCCTTTGATAAATGGGATATAAATTATCAAACTTATTCTGAAGAATTAGTAAATTATGTAATAAATGGACATAATAATGATTATTTATTCTGGGTTTGGACTCAATATGAGTTTTTAGATGAATGGAATAAGCTTCATAGCTATGCTAAGAAAAAAGGAATTGAAATAATGGGAGATATGCCATTATATATTGCTTATGACTCAGTTGAGGTTTGGAAGAATCCTGAAATGTTTATTCTAGATGAAGCTAAGAAGCCTAAATTAGTTGCAGGATGCCCACCTGATGCATTCACTAGTGATGGTCAATTATGGGGAAATCCTGTATATGATTGGGAATATATGAAGAATAATAATTATTCTTGGTGGAATGAAAGATTAAATAGTGCTTTTAAATTATATGATATTGTTAGAATTGATCATTTTAGAGGCTTTGATAGATTTTATGCGATTGATAGTCATGAAACTACAGCGAGAAATGGTAAATGGCTAGATGGACCAAAAATTGATTTATTTAAGGATAAACTAAATTTAAGAATTGTAGCTGAAGATTTAGGTGTAATCGATGATGGTGTTATTAAGCTAATGAAGGATACTGGATATCCTGGAATGAAAATAATGGAATTTGCGTTTGATGGAAATAAAAATAATGAGCATAAGCCTTCAAACACAACTGAAAATTATATTATTTATACAGGTACTCATGATAATGAGCCATTATATTCATATATTAAAAATTTATCTAAAGAAGCCTTTAAAAGATTCAAAGATGATGTAAAGGATGAAGCATCTAAGCTTAATGTAGAAATATCTAGCTATAGCTATAAAAATCTTGTTGATACTATAGTAGAGCTTGGTTATGCTTCAAAAGCTAAATATGCTATTTTCCCTATTCAAGATTTACTAGCATTAGATAATGATACTAGAATGAATTTACCTTCAACAGTATCAACTAACAACTGGAGCTATAGAGCTTCTAAAAAGGATTTTAGTAAAGAATTAAGATTAAGACTAAGAAATTATTCAAAAAAATATAGGAGAATTTAAAATGAAATATTCTGAACAAATTGAATTAATATTAAATTCATATTATGGACATAGTACAAAGGATGCATCTGTTAAGGAGTTATATAATGCAGTATCAAGAATTGTAATGAATGAAGCATTACCAAAATGGGATGCAACAAAAAAGAGTGAAGGAAAAAGATGCGGTTATTTATCTGCAGAATTTCTAATTGGTAGATTAGTATATTCTAATATGCTAAATTTAGGAATATTAGAAGATATGAAAAAAACTCTTAAAAGCTTAGGAAGAGATATAAATGAATTTGAAGAAATTGAAGATGATGCTTTAGGAAATGGTGGTTTAGGTAGACTTGCTGCATGTTTCTTAGATAGTGCAGCTACTCATGATATTAAGCTTGATGGTTATGGCTTAAGATATAAATATGGACTATTTAAACAATCATTTGTAGATGGTTATCAGCATGAAGAGGCAGATGATTGGCAAAAATGGGGAGATCCATTTAGCATAAGAAAAGAAGAAGATAAGGTATTAGTTCATTTTAATGATTTTGATGTTTTGGCTATACCTTATGATTATCCTGTTATTGGTTATAATAGTAATACTATTAATACATTAAGATTATGGCAAGCAGAAAATGCTAATGATTTTAATTTTACTGATTTTGATAATATGAATGGTAAAACTAATGCAGTAGCTGATTATCAGGCTAATGAAATTACTTATGTATTATATCCAAATGATAATTCCTTAGAAGGTAAATATTTAAGATTACGTCAAGAATATTTTATGGTAAGTGCTTCTTTACAAGATTTTATCAATAAATATAAAAAGAAGGGTTTATCATTTGAAGAAATGAGCAATTATCAAATATGGCAATTAAATGATACTCATCCAACTTTAGCTATTCCTGAATTTATTAGATTATTATATAATGAAGGCTTAAGCTATAATGAGGGTTTAGCTATCGCAAGAAAATGCTTTAACTTTACTAATCATACTATTATGGGTGAAGCATTAGAAAAATGGCCAGTATTTATGCTTAACGAATTAATTCCTGATGTATATAAGGTAATTCAATTTTTACAGACAAAAATAGAAGAAGAATTACATAATCCTAATTTATTTATTATCCATGATAATGTAGTACATATGGCAAATCTTGCTATATTTGCTTCTTCTCATGTAAATGGTGTTGCTAAAATTCATACAGATATTTTAAAAAATGATACCTTTAAAATATGGAATGAGGTATACCCTAATAAGATTTTAAATGTTACAAATGGTATTACTCCTCGTAGATGGGTAGTATTAAATAATCCTAATCTTGCAAAGTTAATTTCAACTAAAATTGGTGATGAGTGGATTAAGGATTTAACAAAACTTAAAGAATTAAAGCCTTATATTGATGAAAAATTTGTTAAGGATTTTATCAAGATAAAAAATGATAATAAAAAAATATTATCTAAATATATTAAAGAACATGATAATGTAGATATTGATAGTTCCTTTATTTTTGATATTCAAATTAAAAGACTACATGAATATAAGCGTCAGCTATTAAATGCTTTATCAATTTTATATATTTATAATGAATTAAAGACAGGAAATTTAAAAGATTTTAAGCCTCAAGCATTTATTTTTGGAGCTAAAAGTGCGCCAGGCTATTATATCGCAAAGGCAATTATCAAATTCATTAATGAAATTGCTAATTTAGTAAATAATGATCCTCAAGTTAATAATAAGCTTAAGGTTGTATTTGTTGAAAATTATAATGTATCTTATGCCGAAAGATTAGTATGTGCTGCTGATATTTCAGAACAAATTTCAATGGCAGGTATGGAAGCTTCTGGTACTGGTAATATGAAGTTTATGGCTAATGGTACTCCAACATTAGGTACTTTAGATGGAGCTAATGTTGAAATTTGTGATATGGCAGGAATTGATAATAACTATATCTTTGGATTAACTGTTGATGAGGTTAATGAGCTTAAAAAGAATTATGATCCTAATTGTTATTTAGATAATAATTTAAAGCTTAAGGCAGTAGTTAATACCTTAATTGATGGAACCTTTAATGATGAAAAGGGCTATTTAAAAGCTTTATATAACAGCTTAACTACCGGTGATAGGAAGGATTATTATTTAGTATTTGCTGATTTTGATTCTTATATTAATGCTAAGCTTAAGGTTAATAGTGAATTTGGAACAAAAGAATATTATCATAAATGCATTCAAAATATGTTAAATTGTTCAAAATTCTCATCTGATCGTTCTATTAATGATTATAATGAATTAATTTGGAATTTATAATATTGTTTTAAATCTATTTTCTCCTAAGATAGCTCTCACTTTTAGTGGGAGCTATCATTTAATGAGGTGTATTTATGGAAAAAAAATTATTATTTGATTTATATGGTACATTAATTAATATTCATACTAACGAAGATAGTTTATTATTTTGGGATAGTGTAAAGGAAGAATTATTTATAGATTCTAAATTATCATGTGAAGAAATAAAAAATAAATATTTACACTATTGTATGGAATTATCAAAAGAAAAAGAAGAAATAGAAATCCTTGATGTATTTAAGCTTTTAGGTTTTGAAAATAAAAATGAAGCATTAATGGCAGCTAAAAGATTTAGAGAATTATCAACAACATTTATTAAGCTATATTCTAATGTTAAAGAAACACTAATAGAATTAAAAGCTCTTGGATTTAAATTATATGTATTAAGTAATGCGCAATCCTCATTCACTGTACCAGAATTAAAAAAACTTGGTATTTATGATTTGTTTGATGGAATAGCTATTTCATCTGATTATGGAGTTAAAAAACCTAATTTAGAATTTTATAAAAGAGCTATGTTAGATTTTAATATTTCTAGTGGAATTATGATTGGTAATGATTATGAATGTGATGTATTTCCTGCAAAAGAAATTGGTTTAGGATCTATTTTTATTAGATCAAATATCACTCCTTATGAACCAAATTATTGGAAAAGAAGTGATTTATATTATTTTGATAAAAAACAATTGATTGATAAAATATTAAATTTTTATAAATAATTATATAAAATTGTATTTTTATTATATATATATTGAAAAAAAATTAAATTAGATGCTATAATTATCATAAATAAAATTACATTTTTCTTTTTAGGAGGTACTCTCTTATGGATAATCAAAAAATCAGAATAAAGGATATCGCAGAAGCTCTACACTTATCTGTATCTACTGTTTCTAAGGCTTTAAATGGAGCCTTTGATATCTCAAGAGAAACTAAAGAAGAAGTATTAGAATATGCTAAAAAAAATGGATATAAGGCAAGAGATGAAAGATTAGTAGTTAAAAAGGTAAGAAGATTATGTGTTTTATATGATAATATTGATTATTCTACTCAATGTAATGTGATAATTCTGGTATCAATGTCTTTTGCTAATTTTGCAAGAAATAATAATTTTGAAATTGTACAAACTCCTATAAGCTCTATGGGAATGTCTTATGATGAATTTATGGCTAAAAATGATTATGTAGGAGCTTTTATAGCAGGATTAAATTATAAATCATCTATTATTCATGAAATTCAGAATACTACATATCCAACAGTATTATTTGATAATAATATTGAAGGAAATAAGATTTCTACAATATCTATTGAAAATGTAAATTCTATTGTTAAAATAGTAGATTTATTATATTCTTTAGGTCATAGAAAAATAGGCTTTATTCATGGGGACAAGCATTCATTTATTTCAAATGAACGCTTTGCAGGATATATTATTGGTCAAAATATTCATGATTTAGAATATAATCCTAATTATGTATATTATGGTGAATATAGTGAACAATCAGGCTATGATGCTGGTGAATTTTTTGCAGGCTCTGATGTTACTGCTGTAATTTGTTCATCTGATTTAATTGCGATTGGATTAATTAGAGGCTTAGAAGAAAAAGGAATTAGTGTACCTGATGATATCTCTGTAACAGGGTTTGATGATTTAGATGTTGCAAAATATGTAAATCCCTCACTAACTACTGTAAAGCAGAATATTGATAAAATAGGGGAGAAGGCTTTTAATTTATTACTTAATATGCTAACAAATAGATCAGGTCAAAGAATTGTTGTTACAAGTGATATCATTGTAAGAAATTCTACTGCTAAGGTTAAAGAATAAAAAAAATAGGTAGTCAATGTTGATTAAATTAAATCATATTTGGCTACCTATTTTTGAATTTTATTTATTAGGAAAAATATTATTTTTAAATTCTTCCCAATTATCTATTAGAGTTTGTAATATAATAGGATCAAACTGTTTTCCCTTTTCCTCTACTAAAATATTATAGGTTTTTTCAAAACTAAAAGCTTCCTTATATTGTCTTTTTGATAATAATGCATCTAGTACATCCGCAACAGACATTATTCTTGCGCATAAAGGTATTTCAGTTTCTTTAAGGCCTTTAGGATACCCTTTTCCATCATATCTTTCATGATGATATAAGCATACCTCTTTAGCTATTTTTAAATAATCTGCATCCTTTGAATCAACGAAGCTATTTAATAGCTCAATACCATATTCGGGATGTTTTTTCATTTCATTATATTCTTCATCTGTAAGCTTACCATTTTTACATAAAATTGCATCAGGAATATGAATTTTTCCAATATCATGTAGTGGTGCAGCTTCTATTACTAATGCAGCATATTCATTAGTTAGCTCGTCATTAAAGGTATTAGATTCAAGAAGCTTAGTAGTTAAAAAATTAACATATCGTGCAGTATTTTTGATATGAGCTCCGGTTGTTTGATCTCTACTTTCAATTACTGAAGCTAAGGATACAATTACTTTTTGTTGATTTAATAATATTTCTTTTGATAAATCTAAATTTTTTTCCTGTGTAGAAATTAATTCCTTTGTTCTTTTATCTATTACATCATTTAAATGGGTTACCATAGGTACAGCTCCTAAAACTACTAAGGTTTTAGGTAATACAAAAAATAATATATTTTTGAACCAATTTGGTTTAGCTTCAAAATTATATTCCCAATAATTCTTTAGAAAATGATCAGTTTTCGTATAGGTAAAGAAAATCATATTTGCATCACATAGACCAAAATAATATCCAAATATTGTACAGGATAGAATACCTAATGCAGTTAAGATGTAGGTATACCATACAACTCTTTTACTTCTATATTGAGCGGAATATATTATTGGAAATATTAGTGATAACATAGTATGATAGGTTAATAATGAAGTTATAAAAGAATAGATTAAAACAGTTAAAAAAATGAAGATATATTTAACGTAGAATTTTGATAAATCTAATAGCTTTGATAATATTAGGGTAACTAAAGCTACTATTGTACTTCCTATTACACAGACAAGAAAAATGGATGAATCTATAATAAAAACATTTAATAGATTTAATACCCATGTTATATATAATATTAATACTGTAACTAAAATGCACTTAACTGAATATTTATTACTATTTATTTCGTTTTGTTCATTATTGATATATTCCATTTTCCTCACTCTCCTTTTAAAAAATTATAACATAATAAAAATGTGAAATAAACAAATTTTAATTTATTTTTAATCTAATTAAAACATTTTCATACAAATATTTACCTTTTTTATTGAATTTTTTACAAAATTATTTTATTGAAAATCATAGCCTTAATTAGTATAATAGTATATATTATTTGAAAAGTGGTGTTATTATGGAGGGATTTAATAAAACTGGTTTATATGATCCGAAATATGAACATGATGCCTGTGGTATTGGTGGAATTGCCTCAATTGATGGAACTAAAACTCATAAGCTTGTTTTAGATGCATTAAGTATATTAATACATCTTGAACATAGGGGTGGTACTGGCAGTGAAAGTAATTCGGGAGATGGTGCTGGTATCTTAATTCAAATTCCACATGAATTCTTTAAAAAGTTAGATTTAGGGTTTGAAATTAATAATGAGGGAGATTATGCAGTAATTCAAACCTTTTTAAGTAAGAATGATCATTTTAAAGAAAATGGAATTAATTTAATAAAGGAAACATTAATAAATTATGATTTAGAATTATTAGGCATTAGGGATGTGCCTATTAATGATATTGAATTAGGTAATAGTGCTAAGGCATCTATGCCTTATATTTGTCAATTTTTCATTAAAAAACCAATTAATGAAACTAATATTGAATTTGAAAGACATTTATATTTATGTAGAAGAATAATTGAAAATAAGGCATTAGAATTAAAAATTCCTGATTTTTATATTTGTTCAATGTCATCAAAAACAATTGTATATAAAGGAATGCTAGTTTCAACCCAGGTTCAAGGCTTTTATGTTGATTTAAATGATACTAGTGTTAAAAGTGCTATTGCGACTGTACATTCTAGATTTTCAACTAATACCTTCCCTTCTTGGAGTAGGGCTCACCCATATAGAATGTTATGTCATAATGGTGAAATTAATACTATTAAGGGAAATGTTGATGGTGTTAAGGCAAGAGAAGGCTTATTTGAATCTGAAATATATAAAGAGCATTTAAAGGATTTACTTCCTGTTATTGCGAATATGTCTAGTGATAGTGCTATGGTTGATAATTTTATTGAATTTTTAGTTATGAATGGTAGAAGTATTGAAGAAGCTATTATGCTATTAGTACCAGAACCATGGACTAAAAATAAGGATATGGATTTATTACTTAGAAGCTATTTTGAATTTAATTCAACATTTATGGAACCATGGGATGGTCCTGCAGCAATTTTATTTACTGATGGAGATAAGCTTGGGGCGACTTTAGATAGAAATGGCTTAAGACCCTTAAGATATTGTCAAACAAAGGATAATAGAATTATTTTTTATTCTGAAACAGGTTCTTTACCTATTAATGATGAAGATATTATATATAAAAGTAGATTGCATCCAGGTTCTATTATTGTAATAGATACTAAAAATAAGAAGGTATTATCTAATGATGAAATAAAATATTATTATGCTAATAAAAAGCCTTATCATCAATATGTAAAAAATATTATTAAATTAAAGGATCCTTGTGATAGAGTAGAATCTATTAGTGATGATAGATATAATTTTTTAATTAAATCTTTTGATTATTCTTTAGATGATATTAATAATTCTATAATTTATGTTGCGAAAAATAAAACTGATAAAACAGTCGCTATGGGCTATGATAAGCCGCTTAGTGTATTATCGAATAAATCTCATTTATTATATGATTATTTTCATCAAAATTTCGCTCAAGTTACTAATCCTCCTATTGATTCAATTAGAGAAAATATTGTAACTAGTCAAAGAATTTATGTTGGTAGAGAGGGTAATTTAATTAATCCTAATGAAAATAATTGTAAAAGAATTAAATTAAATAGTCCTATTATTTCTTTATCAGAATTAGAAGAAATAAAGGAATTAAAAAATATTAAAACAGAATGTGTAGACATTTTATATTCTAAGAATGAAAATTTAGAGGATGCGATTGAAAGAATATGTTTAGAATGTGTTAATTTAATTAATAATGGCACTGAGGTATTAATTTTGACTGATGAAAATTCAGATGAATTTAATATTCCTATTCCTGCATTATTAATATCATCAAGCGTTCATAATAAATTAACTCAAAAATCATTAAGAACTCATGCTTCTATTATTTTAGATTCTTATGAGCCTAGAGAAATTCATCATTTCGCTACTCTTGTTGGTTATGGAGTGACTGCAATTTGTCCGAGATTAGTATTTGAGGTTATTAGAAGACAAATAAATAATAAAGCATTAAATATGAATTATACTGATGCTGTAAAGGGTTATATTGAAGGAATTACCTCAGGTATTACAAAGATTATGAGTAAAATGGGTATTTCTACTATTCAATCTTATAATGGAGCTCAAATATTTGAAATTATTGGACTTGATAGATTATTTGTAAATAAATATTTTCCTAATACTAGAAGTGCTATTTCAGGAATAGGTATAAATGATATTGATAGTGATATTAAAAAAAGATATTATTCTATAAATGATGAGAATGATGATTGCGCCTTAGATAAGGAAGCTATTAGCTTAATTCAAGAAGCAGCTATTAATAATGATTATTCTTTATATAAGAAATATTCTAATCATATTAATAGTAAATTAATCCATTTACGTGATTTATTTGATTTAGATTATCATAATCCTATTTCAATTGATTCAGTTGAGAATGAATATGAAATAGTAAAAAGATTCTCTATTGGAGCTATGAGCTTTGGTGCAATTTCAAAGGAAGCTCATGAGGTACTTGCTAGTGCGATGAATAAGCTTAAGGCTATGTCAAACTCTGGTGAGGGTGGAGAAGCAAAGGAAAGATATAATACTATTTATAATAGTAGTATTAAACAGGTTGCCTCTGGTAGATTTGGTGTTAATATTGAATATTTATGTAGTGCGAATGAAATTCAAATCAAAATAGCTCAGGGAGCAAAGCCTGGTGAGGGTGGGAATTTACCTAAAAATAAGGTTTATCCTTGGATTGCAGAGGCAAGACATTCAACTCCTGGTGTTCAATTAATATCACCGCCTCCTCATCACGATATTTATTCTATTGAGGATTTAGCTCAATTAATTTATGATTTAAAAAATGCTAATCCTGATGCTGTAATATCAGTTAAGCTTGTAAGTGAAGCTGGTGTTGGTACTGTAGCTTCTGGGGTTGTTAAGGCTGGAGCAAATAAAATATTAATTTCTGGGTTTGATGGTGGTACTGGCGCGGCTCCTAAAACTAGTGTAAATCATGCTGGTATTCCTTTTGAGATTGGACTTAGTGAGGCTCATCAAACTCTTATTTTAAATAATTTAAGACAAAGAGTTAAGCTTGAGGTAGATGGTAAGCTATTAACTGGTAGAGATATTGTTATTGCGGCATTATTAGGTGCTGATTTATTTAGCTTTGCATCATTACCATTAATTGTTATTGGCTGTAAAATGCTTAAGGTATGTAATTTAAATACTTGTCCTTTTGGTGTTGCCACTCAGGATGAAAAATTAAGAAATAAATTTAGTGGTAAGGATAGTTATGTAATTAATTTAATGCTTATGCTTGCAAAAGAAGTAAGAGAAATTATGGCATCCTTAGGCTTTCATACTGTTGATGAGATGATTGGCCATGTAGAATATATTAAGCCAAGAGCTTATAGAGGCTTAGATTTTGATGATGTATTATATAAAAAGGATTGTTATGGAAAAACTCATGAGCATTTTTTAGAATTTAAAAAGATTGATTTAAGAAATACATTAGATTCTAAAAAATTAATTCCTTTAGCTATGAATACTATTAAATATCATAAAAAATCTAAAATAAGTGTTTTAGTTGAAAATACTAATAGAGCTATTGGTACTTATTTATCAAGCTATTTAGTAAAGAATAATATTAAATTAAATGATAATGATATTGAAATTACTGCAATCGGAAATGCAGGTAATTCCTGTGGTGCCTTTTTAACTAAGGGTGTTACTCTTAATATTAAGGGTGATGCGAATGATTATTTAGGTAAAGGCTTATCTGGTGGTATTATTTCTTTAACAGTAAATGAAGAATTTAATGGTGATGCTTCAAAAAATATTATTGCTGGAAATGTTTTATTTTATGGAGCAACTCAAGGCTTTGGCTATATTAATGGTATATGTGGCGAAAGATTTGGTGTGAGAAATTCAGGAGCTTCATTAGTAACTATTTCAGTAGGCAGTCATGGATTAGAATATATGACTGGTGGAAAGGTATTAATTTTAGATAAAATTGGAAAGAATTTTGCCTCTGGTATGAGTGGAGGAGTAGCTTTCATTAGAAATACTATAGAAAATATAAATAATATTAATCTTAGTATAGCTACGCTATATAATCTAAATGAAGATGATTATTTAGAGTTAAAGGAATTATTAGCTTCATTTATTGAATATACAAATTCTGATTTTGCTAAAAATATAATTAATAATTTAAACATTAATGATTATATTAAATTAGTACCAAATGATTATTATCGTGTATGTGAATTAATAAAAAAATATCAAAATGAAGATAATTATCTTATAAAGGTATTTAATGAAGCTATAAAATAGGAGGTATTATGGCATATATTGAATTTAAAAATGTAAATAAAATCTATCAAATGGGAGAAGTTGAAATAAATGCTATAAATAATGCTTCATTTCAAATTGATAAGGGAGAATTAGTTTGCATTTTAGGACCCTCTGGTGCTGGAAAAACTACAGCCTTAAATATCTTAGGAGGTATGGATTTTCCAACTAGTGGTGATGTTATAGTTGATGGAGTAAATATAAGTACTTTAAAGAATAAAGCTCTTATTAGCTATAGAAGACATGATATAGGTTTTGTGTTTCAATTTTATAATTTAATTCAAAATTTAACAGCTCTAGAAAATGTTGAGCTTGCAGTACAATTATGTAAGGATTATAAGGATCCTAAAAAGGTATTAGAGGATGTAGGATTATCAGAAAGAATTAATAATTTCCCCTCACAGCTTTCAGGTGGCGAACAACAGCGTGTCAGTATCGCAAGAGCCATAGCTAAAAACCCTAAGCTTCTATTATGTGATGAGCCTACTGGTGCTTTGGATTATAATACAGGAAAACAAATTCTTAAGTTATTAGAGCGTGAAAGTAAAGAAAATAAAATGACTGTATTAATTATTACTCATAATAGTGCTATAGCACCTATGGCTAATAAGGTTATTAAATTTAAAAATGGTTGTGTAGAGGATATAATTATAAATGAAAATCCTAAAACTATAGATGAGATAGAGTGGTGATAATTTGAAAAATAGAATTATTACTTCAAGTCTAAGACAAATAAAAAACTCAAAAACTCGATTTATAGCCTTATTAATCTTAAGCTTATTAGGAGTTTTCGCTTTTGTAGGATTACAATCTACAGCCCCTGATATGATTTATTCATTAGATTCTTTATATGATGAATATAATGTTTATGATATTAAGCTTCAATCAGCATTAGGTTTAACAAATAAAGATTTAGATTATTTTAATTCTTTAGATTTAGATTGCCTTGAAGCATCAAAAAGTATTGATGCCTTATATAAAAATGAAAAAAATGAAAGTGTAATTCAAATTATCAGTATTCCTAATAATATTAATAATATTAAAATAATTGAGGGAAGACTTCCAATAAATCCTAATGAAATAGTAGTAGAAGAAAATCTATTAAAAAATTATGATATTAATATTGGTGATGAAATAGAAATTAATACTGATAAGCTTATAAATAATAAGGTTATTATTACTGGTACAGTATATTCACCATTATTCATTAATTCCATAAAAACTGGAAATGATAGAGGAAAAACTAATATAGGTAGTGGAAAAATTAATTATTATTCTTATATGATGATTGATTCTTTTAATTTTAATTATTATACAAGCATTTATCTTTCATCAAACAAGGCTAAATCATATGAAACTAGTTCTAATAATTATTTAAATGAAATTGATTTATTAAATAATAAATTAAAAAATTATATTGAAACTAGACCTAATGATGTGAAAAAGCAAATTGTTGATGAATTATTTGAGGATAAAATAGCAGAAATAAATAGAAAATATTCTAATAAGCTTCAAGAAATAAATGATAAAGAAAAGGAAATTGATGAATTAGTATCTCAATATTCAACAGAAGATAATCCTATCAATAGAGATAATCTAATAGATTATTATAATTTATTTAAAAATATAAATCCTAATTTTGCCAGTAAAATAATGCTTGTAATAGAAGCTTATAATGAAATTGATGAAGCAAAATTAGCATTAGAAAATACAAAAGATAATGCATTAAATCAAATAGAAGAATTAAAATTAGATATATATAATAACCTTGATAGCTATTATCATATATATGATAGAACCCATTATACTACCTATAATGAATATATTGATGATGCATTAAGTATCTCTAATTTAGCTAAAATATTTCCAGTATTATTCTTTTTAGTTGCAATATTAGTTAGTCTTGTTTCTATGAATAGAATGGTAGAAGAAGATAGAGCTAATTTAGGTACTTTAAAATCCTTAGGATTTAGTAATATTCATATAATTACAAAATATGTTATTTTTAGTATTTCTGCTTCAATTGTTGGAGGAATATTAGGAGCTTTATTAGGTTCTTTTATTATCCCTGCATTAATTTTTAATATATATACAATATTATTTAGTGTACCAAAATTAATGTTTAAGGCTAATATTATTTCAATTATTATTGGATTATTAATAACAATAATTTGTATTGTAGGTACTACTATTTATACTGCATATAAAACTTTAAAGGAAAAACCATCAGAATTATTAAGACCAAAAGCTCCTAAAGCTGGTAAAAGAATATTACTTGAAAAAATAAAACCAATTTGGTCTAGATTATCATTTTCTAAAAAAATAATATGTAGAAATCTATTTAGATACAAAAAGAGAGCCTTAGTAACAATATTTGGTATTGCAGGCTGTAGTGCCTTAATGCTTGCAGGATTTGGAATTAAGGATTCAATAGTTGATATACCAGAGGTACAATATGAAGATATTTATAAGTCTGATGCGATAGCATATTCTTCTAATAAAACTGAAGTTGAATTGGAAGATACCTTTAATTCTTTAAATCAAATTAATAATCATTATTCAGTAATGCAAATAAATGCTAAAATTGAGTCAAAGGAAGGCTATATTTTAGTATTACCTGAAAATGCTAATAGAAATGAATATTTAAGTTTAAAGGATAAAAATAATGATGAAGAAATTATTTTAGATAATAATACATGTGCTATTTCTGATAAATTAAGTGAACTATTAAATATTAATATTAATGATAGTATTTCTGTAATAGATAATGATGGTAATGAATATAATTTAATTGTTTCTCATGTTATTAAAAATTATATTAATCATTATATTTATATTAGTAAGGATTGTTATTTAGGCTATAATTTAGAATTTAATCCTAATATGACCTTCTTTAATACAATAGAATTAAATGAAGCTGAAAAGCTGGAGTTATCAAAAAAATTATTAGAAACAAATAATGTTTTAAATGTAATATATTCTAATGAGCTTATAGCTACTGCAGAGGATATGCTTGGTTCATTAAATAAGGTAGTATATATTTTAGTAATCCTTTCAATGTTATTAAGCTTTGTTGTTTTATATAATTTATCTAATATTAATATGCAAGAAAGAAAAAGAGAAATATCTACTCTTAAGGTATTAGGATTTTATGATAATGAAGTAGATAGTTATATTACCTCAGAAAATATAATATTAACTATTATTGGCATTATTATTGGATTAATATTAGGTTATTTTTTAGCAATGATAGTAACAAAAACAGTAGAAATTGATAGAATCAGATTTATTTACGGAGTAAAGCTATTAAGTTATATATTAACATCTATATTTTCTATTATTTTTACTTTTATTGTTAATTTTATAGCCCATTTTTCTTTAAAAAAAATAGACATGATAGAATCATTAAAAAGTGTAGAATAGTTTTAAATATTAATTAATTTGATATATTTATATTGATTTTAATTTATTTTTTGTTAATATATTTATAGATGTTTTTTTAAAGAGGTAAGAATTATGGAAAAGATTAGTGAAAATTTAAAAAATTATAAAAAAACTGAATTAGTTGAAATGCTTGAAGTAAGAGGTATTAAGGGTATTTCTAAGCTAGATAAAGAAGGCTTAATTAATAAATTGGTTGAATTTACATTAGATGAAAAAAATGCCTGGAATTATATTTTATTTTTAACTGGTATTGAATATGATTATTTAGTAAAACTTTATAAGAATGGTAGTATTTCTTTAAAAAATATTCCTGATTATAATAATGTTAAAGGTTTACTTCAAACTGGATATTGTTATTTAGATGAAGACAAACTTAAACTTGTTGATGAGGCAAAGGCTACTTTAAAACCATTAGTTACATTAAAAAAACAAGAAAATCATGCTAAAATTCATTGGATTATTGAATGTTTAGATTGTGCTAATGTATTGTATGGAAAATATAGTTTAAATAATGCTTTAGCTTTAGTGCATCAAGATCCAAATTGTAAGGATATGATTTTAGAAGAATTAGAAAATATTGTAAAAGCATTACCAAAAAATGTTATTGGATTCAGTTATAATGAAAAAGATAGAGTATTTGTATCAGGATATTATGATAGCGATACATTATCTAAAATTTTAGAGCGTCAAGGAAATAAGTCATATAAAATTATAGTTCCACAATATATTAATACTTTATATTCATATGATGTAATTATTAATGATAAATATTTAGCTTTGGCTAATAAATTAAATGAATTATTAAATAATCAAGATAAAGCTTCTGAAATTACTGTTGAGTTAAATAGAACAGCTTTATTTGGTCAAGATTATAATGCTTATTTAAAGAAGACTATTGAAGAATTAAATTCTTTATCAGCTGATGTAATCAATGAAATTATCGCTTTAATGAGTGAATGTTATAACTCAACTCCAACTGTATTAAATCGTGGTGCAGCACCTCAGGAATTATTTAATCCATCAAATAATAATATTACTAGAACTGTAAATAAACAAAAAACATTTGTTAATACTAATAAAATAGGTAGAAATGATCCATGTCCATGTGGAAGTGGAAAGAAATATAAGAAGTGTTGTGGTTTGAAGTCTAATTAATAAGCTTCTTTATAATTTGAGGTTATTTGTAGGTTTATACAATCATTTAATTTAAAGATTTAAAAAAGGAAATCAATCCATACCATAAATTAGGGATATCTTAGGATATCCTTTTTTTTTATGAAAATTAATCATTTTTATGAAAATGAGTAATAATATAATAAAGTATTATTTTTAAAAAAGTATATTTATATCTTAACAAAAATGATATAAAATTAGATTACTTTGGAGGTGATATAATGAATAATAGAATATTTATGTGTATTGATTTAAAATCATTTTATGCCTCTTGTGAGTGTGTTACATTATTAAAAGATCCCTTAGATGAGTTTTTAGTTGTTGCTGATATGTCAAGGACTGAAAAGACTATTTGTCTTGCTGTATCTCCTGCATTAAAATCGTTTGGTATACCGGGAAGAGCTAGATTGTTTGAGGTTATTAGTAGAGTTAAAGAAATTAATAAAGAAAGATTATTTAAAATAAGTGATCATAATTTTAAGGGAGAAACTACATCTCTTAAAGAATCAATTCTTCATCCTGAATATGCTATTAATTTTCATGCTGCAACTCCAAGAATGTCACACTATATTAAAACTAGTACCAAAATATATGAAATATATTTAAAATATTTTTCAAAAGATGATATTCATGTATATTCAATAGATGAAATATTTGCAGATATAACGGATTATTTATTTGCATTAAAGTTAAGTCCTTATGAATTAACTAAAAGAATTATTAAAGATATTTTAGCTGAAACTGGGATTACTGCAACAGCAGGTATTGGTACAAATATGTATCTAGCTAAAGTAGCAATGGATATAGTTGCGAAGCATATTAATCCTGATGATGGAATAAGAATAGCATATTTAGATGAAATAGAATATCGTAAAAAATTATGGAATCATACTCCTCTTACTGATTTTTGGAGAGTTGGAGCTGGTATTTCTAAGAGATTAAATATGCTTGGAATAGAAACAATGGGTGATATAGCAAGAGCCTCTTTAGCAACTGATGATCGTTATTTAAATGAACGATTATTATTTAAAGAATTTGGCAAAAATGCTGAGCTAATAATTGATCATGCTTGGGGTTATGAACCAACTCTTATAAGTGATGTTAAAAATTATAAGCCTAAAAATCAATCTATTTCAACTGGTCAGGTTCTTCATTGTGGCTATGATTTTAATAAGGGATTATTAGTAGCTAAGGAAATGCTTGAAGGTTTATGTCTTGAATTAACCTCTAAAAGAATACTTACAAGAACTATTTCATTATATATTGGTTATGATATTGAAAATATAGATGATTCCTTTAAGGGAGATATTGAATTAGATCATTATGGTAGAAAAGCTCCTAAAGCTAGCCATGGTGGAATTGATTTAGGAGATTATACTTCAAGCTTCAAAGAAATACTTCCTGCTTTTGAAATATTATATTATCGAGTAGTAGATGAAAAATTATTATTAAGAAGAATAAATATTATTGCTTCTGATTTAATTGGTGAAGATGATAAAATTAAAAAAACAGTTCAATTAGATTTATTTACTGATTATCAAGAGGAAGAAAAGAAAAAAGAAGCTCTTAGATATAAAAGAGCCAAGGATCTAAATAATCAAAGAACTATTAATAATATTAAAACTAAATATGGTAAGAATAGTATTTTAAAAGGAATGAATTTAGAAGAGGGTGCTACTACAATTGAAAGAAATAAACAAATTGGAGGTCATAAGGCATGAAAAATTATGATGATATAATTAATTTAGAAAGACCTGAATCTAAATTTCCTAAAATGGATATGATAGATAGAGCAGCACAATTTGCTCCATTTCAAGCGTTAAATGGTTTTTCTGATGATATTAAAGAAGCTTCAAGGATTGTAGATAAAAAGCTAATTTTAGATGATGATCAAAAGGAATTATTAGATAAAAAACTTAAGTTTATTTTAAATAATAAAAATAATCTTTCTGTGGCAATAACCTATTTTATTAAAGATAAGAAAAAGAAGGGGGGAGCCTATTATAAAATAAAGGCTATTATAACAAAAATAAATATTATAGAAGGATTTATAACATTAAGTAATAAAGAAAAGATTAAGCTTGATGATATTTACTCGATAGAGATTTAATAATAAAAAAAATAACTAACCTAGATTTTAATTATAGGTTAGTTTTTTTCTTTTTTATCAGTTTTTTTCTTAACTTCAGGTACAGGATCATAGCCTCCTTTAAATAAAGGATTACATTTTAATAATCTTTTAGATACTAAGAAAGAAGCCTTTACAAAATTGAATTTTTGATAGCATTCCTTCGCATAATTACTACAAGTTGGAATGAATCTACATTTAGGCTCAGTATTAGGTGATATTTCTCTTTGATACCATTCAATCATTTTTATAGGAAGCTTATTCATAATTATTACCTCTAGTAGTATTATAATAAAATATTTATAAATTGTCATTAATATTATTTTTGTATTGTAGAAAAATATTTATATTTGTAATATAATATTTATAAAGTTTTTAGGAGGTATTTATGAAAAGAATATTATCTTTATGTTCAATTTTAGGTGTTTTTTTACTTTTTAGCTGTAGTAATCCTTCAAATACTACTAATAATGAGTATGAAAATATAGATATTAGTTATCCTAAAATAAGTGATAAAACAAAGGAAATAATACTTAAATATCAAAATAATCCTACAAAGGATAATTATAATTTATTAATTGCTGAGGTTTATAATGATTATGATTTAGAATTTGAAAGACAAAAGTCTATTTTATTAGAATTGACTGATAAGGAAGAGATTGCTAAATTAAATTATTATATTGAGGAAATGCAATTTGCAAGAGATGAAATAGTAGATGAATTAATGAATATTTATACTGATCCTAATCTAAATTTAGAAACATTTAGAGTAGAAGAGGATTATTTAAAAATAGATGGTATTATGGGTACTTATATTTCTAATACAACTGTAACTAATAGTGAATATAAGTTATTTGTAGAAAAGCATGATTATGAGGCTCCATTATACTGGGATAATGGAAGCTATCCATTTGATTTGGCTGATTGTCCTGTTGTAGGTATATCATATGAGGATGCGGTAGAATATTGTGAATGGTATACAGAATATTATAGAGAAAAGAATTTCTTCTTGACAGAGGATGCAGTATTTAGGCTTCCTACAGAACAAGAATGGGAAAAGGCTGCAGGTGAAATGCCAGAAGGAGCTATCATTAATTGTGGAAACATTAATTCAGGTGTAACATCTATATATAGCTATTCTGATTGCCGCTCTAAGGCTGGTGCGATTGGTATGTGGGGTAATGTTTGGGAATGGACCTCATCTATAAGAAAAACTTATGAAGATTATAATATGATGGCTGTAAAGGGAGGTGCCTTTAATTCTAGTCTTGAAAGCTCGAAGACAACAAATAGAACAGAAAGTAAGGCTAGTAATTCATATTATAATAATGTTGGCTTTAGAATGATTAAGATAGTTAGTTAGTATTAGGAGATAGTTATGCTTAGAAGGAAGTTATATGATTATGATTTCATGGGTGGAATCGTTGCGGTATATTTAGGGAATTCTAGTAATGTAGAAGAAGCATTAATTAAATATTTTGATAGTAAAGAATCTAGAGGTATATGGGGATTTTATGGGAATGATTTATCTGAATTAAAAAAGAAAATAGATTCCCCATTAGCTGATTTAATTTATTATATTCGTAGTGGTAGTACTAAAAAAGAATTATTAGATAAAATATCTGAATTATCTAATGAAGAAATATTAGCATTTAATTATTTCTATGAATCTAATTCTTTTATGGATTCTTTAAAAAAATCAGGGTTTAATCCAATAACAGGTTTAATTTCAGGAGCCTATTATGGAATTGAACAGGTATTAGTTTCTAAGGTAATGGTAAATATCAGTAAAGAAAATAGAATTAGAGTTGGTGATTTTAAAGAGATATGTCTTAATAGTTATAAAGTGAATGAGGCATTGAATTATTATCCTTTAGATAAGGAACCTAATGGCTATACTATTCATTTATTGGACATTAATGATGAATTTATGACATCTAATTTAGAAGAGAATCCAAATTTGGGCCAATTAATTACCTTTGGTAAGGTTATTAATGCTTATATTTATGATAAAGAATTATCAATTGAAGCATTAGATAAAATAGGTGTTAGATTAAAATGTTTAATAAAAAATTTAAATATTAAAGAAATTAATATTATTAATCAATTTTATTATAAGGAAATTGATTTTATGTTAAAAAAATATTTAAATGATGTTATCATTAATTGTTATATTCCTTTATCTAATATGGAAAAAAAGGCTTGTAAATTAATGTATCAATATCATTTAAATCAAATTGATAAATCAGGAGCTCCTTATTATATGCATCCTTTTTTTGTAGGAATTCATTGTAACAACACTAAATCAAGAATAGTAGGCTTTTTACATGACACTTTAGAGGATACTACTATTACTCTTGATGAAATAAAACAATTTGGTGATGAAATTACTGAAGCTTTATTATTACTTACTCATAATGATGATACTCCATATTTAGATTATGTAAAAAAAGCAGCTACTAATAAAATAGCTAAAGAGGTTAAGCTTGCTGATTTATTACATAATACTAATTTAGGTAGGCAACTTCATCCAAATGATAATATTTTTGAAAGATTAGTAAGAAAATATGATCAAGCTATAAATTATTTAAAGAATAATTAAATTAATATTGAACGATTAATTATTTTGTAGTATAATTCGCGCTTGTTAGAGGGTGATTAGATGAATAGTACAGTTGATATGACTAAAGGTAATATTTATAAGATTTTATTATTTTTTGCATTACCTTTATTATTAGGAAATGTCTTTCAATTATTATATAGTCTTGTAGATACTATAATTGCTTCACACTATATTGATTCAATTGCGATTGGAGCAATAGGTGCTACTTCATCTGTTAATTATCTAATAATCAGCTTTTCAAGTGGAATGGGTGCTGGCGCATCTATAATAATTTCTAGATTCTTCGGTGAAAAAAAATATGATGACATTAGAAGAAGTATTGCAGGAGTAATAATCATTAATATTATTCTTGCAGGAATTTTAACTTTATTTATTGTATTATTTAGTGATGTAATTTTACATGCATTAAAGGTTCCTGATGATATTTTTGAAGGTTCTAAAAGCTATTTTACTATTTCAGTTTTAGGATTAATTGCTACAATGATGTATAATACTCTTAGTGGAGTATTAAGAGCCTTAGGAAATAGCTCTGTTGCGATAATGGTATTAATATTTGCTTGTGTATTAAATGTAGGTGGCGATTTTTTATTTGTTGGTGCTTTTAATCTTGGAGTTGGAGGTACGGCTCTTGCTACAATAGTATCTCAAATATTATCAGTAATTGTTTTATTATTTTATATTTATTTTAGATATCCTTTATTAAGGGTAAAAAAAGAAGATTTTAAATTTAATAAATATATTTATTCTCAAATACTTTCAACTGGACTTTCAATGGGATTGATGAATAGCGTATACGCAATTGGTGGTATTGTAATGAGTAGTGCTGTTAATAATCTTGGCAGTGAAATAGTTACAGCTAGAACAACTGGTAGAAAAATAGTTGAGGTATTATTCCTTCCGGGTGGGTCTTTAGCCTCAGCTGCTTCAGTATTTGTTGCTCAGAATTATGGTGCTAAAAATATGAAAAGAGCTAATGAAGGAATTGTTAAATCAATTCATTTATTATTTGTATGGGCATTATTGGTATTATTTATGTATATATTAGAAGAACCATTATGTAGAATAATATCAAATACTGATGATGAATTTATTATTCATAATGCAGTAATGTATATTAAAATTACTCTTCCATTTTATTTTCCACTTGGAATATTAATAATTTTAAGAAATTGCTTCCAAAGCTTAGGAAGAAAAATCATTCCATTTATTTCTAGTAGTATTGAATTAATATTTAAAATTGTATCTGGTTTAGTTTGGATACCTAATTTAGGTTTTATTGGTGAATGTATAACAGAACCAATCAGCTGGATAGTATGCTTTTTCTTCTGTAGTATAACTTATATCATTTATTATAAATTAAAGATATTTGATAAGGCTAGATTGAAATTTGATAATAACAATGATTAATGATACTTAGGTATCATTTTTTCTACATTTATTTTATTCAATATTATTTATATTATTCTTGGTGAAATTATGAATAAAATAAAGAAAAGAATATTAGGTTTATTAATTGGAATTGGTATAATTATACCTGGTGTAAGTGGGGCAGCTCTTTTACTAATGTTTGGTTATTATGATAAAATAATAAATGCTATATCTAATATAAATAAAGAATTTAAGAAAAGTATTGTTTTCTTATTTCCATTTTTTATTTATAGTATAATTGGAATAATTCTTGGATTTTTTGTAATAAAAAAGCTATTAGCTATTATTCCATTTTCTATTTCATTATTATTTTCTGGTTTATTACTTGGAAGTATTTTATCAATAAAAAATGATAAGATAATATTTGATTTTAAAAATAACTTATTATTGACATTAGGATTTATTATTCCTTCATTTTTAGGATTAATATTTTTAAATACTAATATCAAGATAGATATTTATTCTTATAGTATTATTAACCTAATAATATATTATATAATAGGTATAGCAATTAGTATTACTCAATTTATACCCGGCACCTCAGCTACAGCATTATTAATGTCAATAGGGATATTTCATGAATTATTAGAAACAATTAGCATTAATTATTGGAAAAATAATTGTGAAATATTTATTACTTATTTATCAATATTATTGGGTTTTATTTTTGGAGTAATTGTTATTGCTAAAGTGTTAAATAAAATAATTAATAAATATCAAAATAGAATAAATTATTTATTTATGGGCTTAACATTTGCATCAATGTTTTCTATAATATTTAATAAAGATAATCTTTTAATTTATCAATCTTGGAAGAATAATATGAATTATTTTGATTTAATATTAGGAATAATTTTATTTATTTTTGGATTATTTATAAGTATAATAATATATTTTATTAATAAAAGACATAATAAAATTGTAAAGGAGTAATATATGTGTACTGCAATAAATTATAAAACTAAAGATATGTATTTTGGAAGAACCTTAGATTATGAATTTTCTTATGGTGAAAAAATAACTATTGTTCCAAGAAACTATAATTTTAATTTTAAATATCAAGGAAATAATAACAATCATTATGCAATAATTGGTATGGCTCATGTTGATAATAATTATCCATTATTTTATGAAGCCTCAAATGAAATGGGATTGGGAATTGCAGGATTAAATTTTGTTGGTAATGCTAAATATAATGAATATAAAGAGGGAAGTATTAATATTCCTCAATATGAATTTATTTCTTATATTTTATCTAATTATAAGAATATAGAAGAAGTGAAAGAAGCATTGAAAAATATTAATATTACTAATGATCAATATTCTAAATTCCCTGTTGCATATCTTCATTGGATAATATCTGATACTAATTCATCAATTACAGTAGAATCTATAGATAAGGGTTTAATGGTATATGATAATCCTGTTGGAGTTTTAGCTAATAATCCTAATTTTCCAATTCAATTATTTAATTTAAATAATTATAGAAATTTATCTACAAAAGATCCTATAAATAGTTTTAATAATCAAATAGAATTAAATAGATATAGTAGAGGAATGGGTGGAATTGGACTTCCTGGTGATTTGTCATCAATGTCTAGATTTGTAAGAGCTACTTTTTCTAAATTAAATTCAAAGTCAAATGAAGATGAAATATCAAGTGTAAATCAATTTTTTCATATATTAAATAACGTTTCTCAGATAAGAGGATTATGTGAGGTAAATGATAGTTATGAAATAACAATTTATACCTCATGTATTAATCTAAATAAAGGAATATATTATTATACAACTTATAATAATCATCAAATTAATAAAATAGATATCAATAAAGTAGATTTAGATTCAAATGATTTATACATTTATGATTTTTTGGATAAAGAAACTATATGTTCTCAAAATTAAAAGGAAGGGGATTTATTTTTCCTCTTCCTCATTTTTCTTTTTTTTATTATTTTCAATTGTACTATAGGCCCTTACAAGATACAATATTCTTTTAGTAATATTGATATATGCATTAGCAGTTAGTGCAAATTCTAATCCTAAATGAATTAATCCTTCAGTATCATTTTCTTCAATATTATTTAAATTTTTAAAGGCTTCTTCAACCGCAATACTAATTTTTTCATTATTAAGCTTATTAAATGCATTAAAAACTTGGGCTTTTTCAACCTCATTATTATATGAGGAATCTAATATTTCTTTTACTTCGGCTATAGATAATACTTGTTTTAGCGTGCAAATTTGTTCGATAGCCGCAATATGATTCTTATTATATTTCTTCTTGATTGGAGAATTTAACACTTCTCCTTTAACATAATTATTAATCATAGAAGATGTTATTTGCTTATCTAGAGTAGAAGTTTTAAAAATATCCAATTCTCTTTCTAAATAATTAATTACTTGTTCCATATATAATTCTAAATCAGGAAGATTTTCATAATCCTTAAAGCTAAAGTTATTAAGATCATTTAACCATTTTTCTAAAGATTGATTGATATTGTCCATAAACTCACCTCATATTTATAAATATGATAACATAATATAAAATAAAAAACAATAAAATTTTAAAAGTTTGTTGACAAAGTGATAAACTTGATGTAAACTAGTGTTGTAAACTAGATGATAGAATATGAAAAACGGAGGTACTGGGTATGAAAAATAGAATTTGTTTGATTGGTGGTAATGAGTTAAATGCTTATTATTATGAAAATGGTGAATATATTGTTAGAAAAGATCATTTCACTTCAAATTTAATTAAAAAATATGATGTAGATAATTTTTCATATTCAGAATTATCTTTTAATCATATCATTAATGAACTAAATGTTAGAACAAATAAATATAAATATAATCAATGTATAATATCTATTGATTTATTACATAATAACTGGAATGAAGATAATATTAAACGTTTATTTAATTATTTAAGTGATAAATCTATTCCTATTTCAATAATATCTCTTGATAAATTACTTAATAAATATGCAAAAGAATTAGCAAATAAATATTCATTTAAAGTTATTTTAAATGAAGAGATAAAACTAAAAAAGAAAAAAGGTTTTAGTAGTAAAAAGCTTAATAAGCTTTTAAATGAATGCTAGAATGAATTTGCTTATATTAATAATATATGCTAGAATATACTCAATTTAATTGTTTTTTTAAATTTATGGATAATTTTATATGTATTTTTTTGGAGATGTATTTTATATGGAAAAGAGTAAAGAAAGATTAAATATTCTTAAGAAAATTGAAGAATATGAAAGAAGTGGTAGATTTGATGAGGATGTAGAGGATGATCCACCCTCAAGAGAAATAGAACCAGATGAGGTTGATTATCTTCAAAAAAAGCTTATTACAAGAATAAAAAGTAAATATGCATTTCATCAAGCTAGAAAATATTTAAATAAAATACTAAAAAATAAAGAAATGATTGTTGATGATATAATTGGCTGTGAAAATATAAGAAATTTAAAAACAGGAGCAATTATTACCTGCAATCATTTTAATGCCCTTGATAGCTTTGCTATCCAAATGGCATATGAAAAGAGTGTTAAAAGTAAAAAGATAAAATTCTTTAGAGTTATTAGAGAAGGAAATTACACAAGTTTTCCTGGATTTTTTGGATTTTTGATGAGGAATTGTAATACCTTACCCCTTTCTAGTAATAAAAAAACTATGCAACAATTTATGAGAAGTGTTTCTATGCTTTTAAGAGATGGACATTTAGTTTTAGTTTATCCAGAACAATCAATGTGGTGGAATTATCGAAAACCAAAACCATTAAAAAAAGGAGCCTTTCAATTTGCTGTTAAGGCAAACGTTCCTGTAGTACCATGTTTTATTACTATGAAGGATAGTGATATTATTGGTAGTGATGGTTTTAATATTCAAAGATATACTATTCATATTTCTAAACCAATTATGCCGGAAAGTGAAAAAAATCAAAATGAAAATATCGAAGCTATGATGAATGAAAACTATCGTGTTTGGAAAGAAATATATGAAGAAGTATATCAAACAAAGTTGGAATATTTAACTGAAGTTAAGAATGCCTAATTAGGCATTTTTTTCTTGCTTTAGCTAAATATAGATAGTAGAATAATATCGTGAGGTGTTTATAATGTTAAATAAAGAAGTATTTATTAAGCATAGAAAAAATGTCTTTACCATGATGCTTGATAATTCAGTTTTAATTCAATTTTCTAGAAAAAAAGAAGAAAACGATGTCAATTCTAAATTAGATATTAATAGAAATTATTATTATTTATCTGGTAATTTAGAATTTGAAAATATAATGATAATTACAAAAAATAATAATAGATATAATGAAATGATCTTTATTAATCCTTATGATGAATATAAGGCTAAATGGATAGGAGCTCCTTTATCAAAGGAAGAAATTATTAAATCAACAGGGATTAATAATGTATATTATTTAAATAGTTTTGATAATGTATTAAATAATATTTTATCTCAATATAAAAATATATATTTAGAACTACCACAAACAGAACTTGATTCACCACTAACATTAGATGAATTATTTGCGAATAAAATTAAAAATAAATATCCATGGATTAATATTATTAATTCTATTGAAATGTTATCATTATCAAGAATGAAAAAAGAACCAGAAGAAATAGAAATAATGAAAAAGGCTATTGATATAACATCAAAAGGATTAGAAAATGTATTATGTCATATTGGTCCAAAGATGGAATATCAATTAGAGAGCTATTTTGATCAAGCAATAAAATTTAATGGAGCAACAGGCTATGCCTTTAATACTATTGCTGCAAGTGGAAATAATGCTTGCTGTTTACATTACTGTGAAAATAATTCAATGGCAAATGAGGGAGATTTAATATTATTTGACTTGGGTGCTTCAGTAAACATGTATTGTGCTGATATTTCAAGAACATATCCTATTAATGGTAAATTTAGTCCTAGACAAAAAGAATTATATGATATAGTATTAGGTGCTCAAAATGAAGTATTTAAGGCCTGTAAAGTTGGTGTTACAACTAGAGAGTTGAATCAAGTGGTAATTAAATACTATCAAAAGGAATTAAAAAGAATTGGATTAATAAAAAATGATGATGAAGTTTCAAAATATTATTATCACGGTGTATCACATCACATTGGATTAAATTGTCATGATTTAGCAAAATATGGTGTTGGACTAGAAGAGGGTAATATTATTTCTAATGAACCTGGTCTTTATATTCAAGAAGAGGGCATAGGTATCCGTGTTGAGGATGATATGCTTGTTACAAAGGATGGAGCTATTTGGTTAAGCCCTCAAATATTAAAAACTACAGAAGAAATAGAAGCATTTATTGAAAAAAATAGAAAAGATAAATAATATATTAATAAATTGTGTAAAAAATGTTATTTTATGATGTTTCTTTATATTAATAATGAAATGATTTAGAATTATTCTTGAAAAGGTTTTCACGATTTGCTATAATATTGTTAATCTATGAGTTATATATTATATTTAGATATATTGGTTATTTATTAAAGAAATTTCATATTAGAACATTATTTATAATTTAAGGGATAAGCTGATATTCTAAGTATTAATTAATGAAGTAAAGGAGAAATATGATGAAAAAAATAGTTTGCGATTTATGCGGAGAATCAGATTTCGTCAAGGTTAATGGCTTCTTCGAATGCCAGGTATGTGGTGCGAAATATACTATTGAAGAAGCAAGAAGCATGTTTGTTGAGGTTGATGACCCAAAGGAAAAAGAAAATGCACAGGCTGAAGAGGAAGCATTTGAAGAAGATCCTGTATTAAAGCCAAACCCAGCTCCTACAATTGTTAAGAAGGTTGTTGTTCAAAATAAGCCTCAGGGTACTGATGCTAAAAAAATTGTGTCAGGAATAAAGAAAACTCAGCTTACAAAAGCAGATGAAACTCAAAAGAAGAGTGCTCAGAATGTAGTTGTAAAAAAAGTTGTTGCAGTTAGGCCAGTAAATACTCAACCTACTCCACAGCCAAAGAAGGCTCCTGTTGCAAAACCAGTTCAAGATAGAATGTTCCAAAGTGAAAAATCTCAAATGGTTGAAAATTTATTCATTTTAGCGCAAAATGCTTTTGATTCTGAAAACTACACAGATGCTGAAAATTATGCAAATCGTATTATTGAAATTGATGCAACTAACTCAGATGCATGGTTAATGAAGGGTAATTGTGCTGGTAAGAATAATTCTACAGGAAACTTCCGTTTAGTTGAAGCAGTTAATTGTTGGAATTCTTGCTTACTTAATGCTTCAAAAGAAGAATTTGAGGATTATCAATTTACAGTACGTACTAACTGTGTTGATATAGCTGTTGCTTATGTATTAAAGAGTATTGGTGACTTTAAGAACAATCCTAGTGAAGAAACATCAGGTAAGATTAAAAATACAATTGATTATGTAGAACCAATGATGCGTAAAGCAAATCAAACCTTTGGTGTTGATATTAATGTTTATGAGGATAAGCTTGCATCAAATATTAATGCTTTTGTTACTTCTGTTTCTAAACAAGCATTACAAGCTTTTGGTAAAAAAGCAGAAACTCAAACTGATGAAGCATATCAAAAGTTTGTCCAAGTTCAGGATGCTTGTATCTTAGCTTGGGATTATTTAATGGATTTAGCAAAAAAGCATGGTACAGTATCATCAATTCTATCTAATTTAGTTAAAATGCAAGAAGCAATTATTCGTAATTGTGGTCATAAGGTTGTAGGTACTAAGGTTAAGGAAAGCATCAAGTGTTCATTAAGCGAACGCAATCAACGTCTTGAAAATATTAAAAAGGCTAAGAAGAAGCTTGAGGATAAATTCGTTGATATTCGTAAGCGTGATCGTGTTGAACAGAAATTTAAGAATGCAAAATATTGGGAAGAACATCAAGAAGAGAAAGAAGAGCTTCTTAGAGAGCGTCAAAAGCTTGAACATGAAGTATTTGAGCTTGAAAATGCTAAGCTTAAGATGCCTGAACTTGCTGAAATTAAGAAATTAGAAGAAGAAGGATTGCGTCTTCAAATTCTTAAGGATAATCCTACTTATTCTACAAAAGAGCGTAATGCATATATGGAACAGCTTAATAAAACTAGAAAGCAAGTTGTTACTAAAAAGCGTGAGCTTGCTAGCCGTCTAAACCCAATCGAGGATAAGATTGAGAAGATGAAGAAGAGAATGGTTAACATTGATCTTGAATTAAATATGAATAGATAATTTATGGGGACTGATTAACAGTCCCTTATTTAATTATTTGACTTTACTGTTTTAGAGTGATAATATTGTGATGGAAGGTGATACTGTGAAGGTGGCAATAATTGGCGCTGGAGCCTCAGGCTTAATGCTTTCAAGAATATTAAATGAAATGAATATTTCTTATACTTTATTTGAAAGAAAAAAAGCAGGAAGAAAGCTACTTGCAAGTGGAAATGGTAGATGTAATATTTCAAATATAAATATTGATTCTAATTCTTATTTGAATAATAGCTTTGCTTATAATCTAGTTAAAAATAATCAAAAAGAATTATTTTATTTATTTGAAAAATTAAATATATATACCTACTCTGATAATGAAGGTAGATTATATCCTATTTCAGAATCTAGTCAATCAGTATATAATATTTTAACTGAAAAAATTAATAATATAGAATATATTACTATAAATGAAATTAATAAAATAAATAATAAATATTATCTAAACAATATTTATGGTCCTTTTGATTATGTAGCTATCACAATAGGCTCAACTGCTTCAATTAATGAAGAATATAGCTATAATTTATTAGATAAAATAGGTGTGAAATATACTGAATTTAAACCTTCTTTAGTTGGATTTAAATTAAAAGAAAAAATTAAAGAAATATCAGGAGTAAGACAAAAATGTCTTATTAAACTATTAGATAATAATAAAATTATATACTCTGAAAAAGGAGAAATAATATTTAAAAATGATGGTATATCAGGAATATGTATAATGAATGCATCAGCATTTTATAATCATTACCCTAATAAAAATAATTTATTATTATCAATAGATTTATTAAATGGTGTTAAATATAATTCATTATCATCAGTACTAAAGCCTGATTTATTAAACTATATTAATAAATATAATTTAGATCCAAATAATTTATTATTTAATATTGTTGATACTTATGATATCAAAAATGCCCAGGTTGGCTATGGTGGAATTAATTTAAATGAAGTAAATAAAGATTTATCCTTTAAAAAAGATAGTAATATTTATTTTGGTGGGGAGGTATTAGATTGTGATGGTGTATGTGGAGGCTATAATCTAATGCTAGCTTTTTGTTCTGCAATAGTTATTTCAAGGAGTATATATGAAATATCAAATAAATAATTTTAAAGTTAATCCTAAGGATTTAAATAATTTAGAAAAAATAATAAAAGCTAAATTAAAAATAAATAATTTTAAATATAAAATATTATCTAAATCCATTGATGCAAGAGATAAAGACAATGTTGTTGTCATTTTTAAACTTCTAATTGATACTCCTTCACATATTAAATATAAGGATATGTCTATATATGAGAAAAAAGAAATAAAAATTGATTATCCAAAATGGAAAGATATCAGTCCTGTAATAGTAGGCTTTGGCCCTGCCGGAATGTTTGCAGCATTATATTTATCTAGATGTGGGGCAAAGCCTATTATAATTGAAAGAGGAAAGAAAATAGAAGATAGAAAAAAAGATGTATTATTATTTTTAAATGAAAAGAAGCTTAATGAAAACTCTAATGTTCAATATGGTGAGGGTGGTGCAGGAGCTTTTTCTGATGGAAAGCTTACTACTAATTTAAGAAATCCTTTAATAAATTTCATATTGGAAGAATTTTATAAACATGGAGCTAAAGAAGATATTTTATATGATGCAAAGCCTCATATTGGTACGGATTATCTAGAAATTATTGTAAGAAATATTAGATTAGAAATAGAAAAGCTTGGAGGAAAATTTTATTTTAGTACAAGATTCATTGATGCGAAAAGAATTGATAATCAATTATTTGCAGTTATAGAAAATGATAATAAAATAGAAATTAAAACCAATCATATTTTATTAGGAATTGGACATAGTGCTAAGGATACTATAAGACATTTATATAATAATATGAATGTTAATATGGAACAAAAGGCCTTTTCTATGGGAGTTAGAATAGAACATTTAAAGGATAAAATAAATGAAGCTCAATATGGAAAATATAAAGATTATTTACCAGCTGCTTACTATAATTTATCTCTTCATGATGAAAACAATAGAGGAGTATATACCTTCTGTATGTGTCCTGGGGGTTATGTTTTAGCATCCACATCAGATAAAGATACTATAGTAGTTAATGGAATGAGTAATAATGATAGAGGTAATATTAATTCTAATTCAGCCTTATTAGTTGATGTGAGAACTAGTGATTATGATAAAGGTAATGTACTTGACGGAATTGATTATCAAGAAAAATATGAAAAATTAGCTTTTAATGCCTCAAAAGATTATCGAGCACCATCTAATTTAGTTAAAGAATTTTTAAATAATTCAATTGCTCAATCAGAAAGAAGTATAAAATCATCATATCCTCATGGACTTAATATGTGTGATTTAAATACAGTACTTCCAGATTATGTTGTTGAAGGATTGAAATTTGGTATCAGAGGCTTTGCTAAAAAAATACAAGGCTTTGATGATCCAGATGCAATATTAGTTGGAATAGAATCTAGAAGCTCATCTCCAGTAAGAATATTAAGAGATGATAATATGGAATCAAGCTTTAAGGGAATCTATCCTATGGGAGAAGGAGCAGGATATGCAGGGGGTATTACATCAGCTGCATTAGATGGACTTAAGGTAGCAATGAGAATTACAAAATAATTTTTAGTTCAAATTAACCAAATTATAAGTTAATTATGTAAATAATTGTAAAAATCTTTCATTATGGGTCTATTTATGGTATAATTAACCTAAGTTTTTGGTAGTTGAGGTAAGAAAAATGAGAAGAGAAGAATCCTGTGGTGCGATATTATTTACAAAAGAAGAAGGAAAAAGATTATATATTTTAATTATGGAGGCAAATGGTTCTTATGGACTTCCTAAGGGACATAAAAGAATCTCTGAAACAGATGAGGAAACTGCATTAAGAGAAATAAAGGAAGAAACAGGAATAGATGCTACAATAATTAAGGGAATGAAAAGAACAATTAAATATCCAGTACCTTTACATAATTCAGTTAAAGAGGTAGTATATTTTGTTGCTAAATACGAAAATCAGGTTCTTGCCCCAATAGATTCTGATATTTTATGTGCAAAAAAATTTACATTAGAAGCTGCTTTATCAGTATTAAAATTTTCTCAAATTAGAGATCTATTAGTAGAAGCAGATTATATGCTTGACTTATTAGGTGAATAAGATGAAAATTGATTTACATAATCATACTAAGCATTCTGATGGAATATTAACTTTAGACGAACTTGCATATAGAGCAAAAAAAAATAATGTTGATATTTTTGCATTAACTGATCATGATTCAGTATTTGGTACTTTTGAAATAGATGAGGTTGAAAGAAAATATCAAATTAGAATAATTAAGGGTTTAGAATTATCTACTTTATATAAAAATGAAAGTATTCATATTGTATGCTTATTTAAAAATAATATTGTTCCTAAGGGAATGATAGATTTTTCTAATTATATAGTTGATGCAAGAAAAAAAAGAGCTATTGAAATGATAAATAAAATTCATGATATTTATAATCTCAATATAAATATTGATGAATTGCTTAATGATTCACAGGTTATTACAAGAGCGAATATTCAAAGAAATATCGCTAAGAATAATAATATGACCTTAAAGGAAGCTTCATTTTATGTTTCTAGTAAATCAGAAGCTTATATTCCTTCAACAAAAATGACAGTAGAAGAAGGAATTAAGCTTGCAAGAGAAAATAATTGTTTTATAATTTTAGCTCATCCTTGTCTTATAAGTAGTCATCAATATGTAAGAGAAATTCTAAATTATGGTTTTGATGGTATTGAGGTCAGATATCCAAGTTTAAAAAATGATGAGGAATATTTTTTAAAACTTGCTAAAGAATATAATTTATTACCTTCAGCTGGAAGTGATTGCCATGGTGATTCAACTCATGCTGATATAGGTACTGCTACCTTAAATGAAATTGAATTTTTGCCTATTGCTAATAAGCTAGGTATTGAAATTTAAAGGAGGAATTATGGAAATAAAAAACTCTGAGTTCATTACTTCTGCAGTTGATTTAGCTGGACTTCCTGATGATGGAAGAGTTGAGTTCATGTTTTGTGGTAGATCAAATGTAGGAAAATCTTCATTTATTAATATGCTTACTAATCGTAAATCTTTAGCTAGAACATCTAGTAATCCTGGAAAAACTCAAACTTTAAATTTCTTTTTAATTAATAATGATTTTTATTTTGTGGATGTACCAGGTTATGGATATGCTAGAGTAAGTAAATCAATAAAGGCTACCTTTGGAAAAATGATTGAAGAATATGTAAAAAATAGAGAAAATTTAAAAATGGTATTTCTTTTAGTAGATTTTAGACATAAACCTACTGAGGATGATGTATTAATGTATAATTTCTTAAAATATTATCATCATCCAGTAACAATTATAGCTACAAAATCTGATAAAATTAAAAATAGTGAAAGAGCTAAATGTAAACAAATAATTAAAGAAACCCTAAATTTAGATGAAAATGATAGATTTATTATTACTTCATCTGAAAAGAAAGAGGGTATAGGCTTAGTATATAGTACTTTAGATGAAATATTAAATATTTATAGATAATTGAGAATTAAAAATTCTCTTTTTTCTTTTTTATAAATCATTTATTTTATATTTATTTCATATATTCTATTAGGTGAAAGAAATGAATATAGAAATTGAAAAGAGTATGTTTTTACCTGTAGAAGGTATTACTAGTTTAGAATCTAGTAAAATTAAATTAGAGGATATAAATTACTCTAATAATAAAATTAATTACACTATTACATTAGATGTTAGTTATAAGGATTCTTTAAATCATGAGTGTTTTAAAATATTGACATATAATGATTCTTTAGATTTAAATAGTGCTAATATTAAAATAGTAAAAAGTAATATTTTTGTTGTTGAATTATCAGGTTTAGAGGTTAATTATGTTTTAATGGTCCTTGATAATATAAAAGAAGAAAATAATGAAATTATTAAAGAAGAAAATAATGAAATTATTAAAGAAGAAATTAAGGCTGACTATGAAGATAAGCTTATTACAGAAATGAAAGAAAGAAATACTGAAATAATAGAGACTAAATCAAATAAAAATGAAAAAGATTTTCTGAATTTTTTTGATAATAGTTTGTCAAACTATTTTAAAATTAAAACAATATATATGGTTGAAGAAAAGAATTTAGATTCAATATCAAAGAAATATAATATTTCCTTAGAGGAGCTACTTAAGGGTTATGATAGACAAAACAAAAGTGTTATTTTCAAACTTAAAGGATAAACTATCGATTAATCTGGAATTAGTAGATATATTAGAAGAGTGTTATATTTTAAATGATAATGATAAGAGATTTTATCATTTATATGTATTAGATTATAAAGAATATAATATATATTTAGATTTAAAAAAATCTAAATATATAAAATTACCTATTGAGGAAATAAAATATAATGATGTATTTTTATTATTGTATTTACTTAAATTAAAGAAGGATAAGGCTATTATCTTATTAGATAGAGTAAAAGTATTAGAAAACATTTATTATGAATATTCTCATATTATTAAACTTAATAAAAAGAATAGTGGCTTATTAAAAAATCAGACTCAAATATTAAATAATAAATTTAATTATTTTGAAATGAGAATAAGAAATATAGAAATGAAGAGAATTAAAAATGATTTAGATTGGATAATATTATCTAAATATCATATTATTTTGGATTCAAGAATATATCTATATGATTTATTAGATGATATATTTAAATATATTGATAAAGAAAAGGAAATTAGTATAGGATTAATTTTTAAAAATCCTTTTCTTTTATCTTATGAAAATAAAAAAATAGAACCATATTTTAATTTATATTATGGTCCTGTTGGAATCTTATATGCTAGGATATATATAGAATATTTTTCATTTGATAAAAATTTTTTAAATGATACAATAAAGAAGTTAGATGGTTTTAATAAAACTTATTTTTTATATTCTTGTATTTATATATTAATTATCAGATTGAATTTTGATATTGAAATGAAAGTAGATCTATTTATAGATATAACAAGAATATTATCTTCAATAATTTCTAATTTTGGATATATAACTAAAGAATCATTTAAATAATGAAGATATATCACTTTTATAATTAATTATAATTATATATCCAGCAATAATAACAGTTATAATAGCTAATATAATTAGATTTTCTTGTGAATAGAAGAATATAGTTAGGAATAATTGATAAATTAAAAGGGTTCCAAATATTATTTTTAAGTTATCTTTAATAAATTGAAATAGATTTCCCATACTATCACCTATTATATTGTATGAAATAGTTTAAAAAATAAGACTAATATGTTTAAATTTGTTAATTTTTGGAAATATTTATGGGATTATATTTGAAAAGCTTAAAAAGCTTTTCTTTTTTTGTTAAAAATACTAAAATAATGCTTGGTTTCATTTGACTATTTTGAATTTTTCGGATATAATAATATAATGGAAAAAATGTATATTGGGAGTGATAATTATGAAAAATATAACATTAGAGGAATTAGCTAGCTTTCTTAAGGAACAAGGCTTTGTATTCCAAGGTAGTGAAATTTATGGTGGCTTAGCTAATGCTTGGGATTATGGCCCATTAGGAGTAGAACTTAAAAATAATATTAAGCAAGCATGGTGGAAAAAATTTGTAAGTCAAAATAAATATAATGTTGGTTTGGATTCTGCAATTCTTATGAACAAAGAGGTGTGGGTGGCTTCTGGACATATTGGCTCATTCAGTGATCCATTAGTAGATTGCAAGGCGTGTCATTCTCGTTTTAGAGCTGATAAATTAATTGAGGATTTTACTCATGGTGAAATTACAGGAGATGGAATGTCTAATGAAGAATTATCTAAATATTTGATTGATAATCAAATTAAATGTCCAGTTTGTGGTGCTTTAAATTATACTGAAATTAGACAATTTAATTTAATGTTTAAAACTCATCAAGGAGTAATTGAAGAGGCAAAGAGTGAGGTTTATTTAAGACCTGAAACTGCTCAAGGTATTTTTGTTAATTTTAAAAATGTTCAAAGAACAACAAGAAAGAAGCTTCCATTTGGTATTGGACAAATTGGTAAGAGTTTTAGAAATGAAATTACTCCAGGTAATTTTATTTTTAGAACAAGAGAATTTGAGCAAATGGAATTAGAATTTTTCTGTAAGCCTAATACAGAAATCGAATGGTTTAATTACTGGAGAGGTTTCTGTATGGATTTCTTGAAATCTATTGGTGTAGCTAAAGATAAATTAAGATTCCGTGATCATGAGGCTAAAGAATTATCCTTCTATAGTAATGCTACTACTGATATTGAATTTGAATTTCCTTGGGGATATGGTGAATTATGGGGCATTGCTAGTAGAACTAATTACGATTTAAATGCTCATCAAACACATTCTAAAGCTAATTTAGAATATTTAGATCCTGAAGATAATTCTAAATATTTACCATATGTAGTAGAACCATCTGTTGGTGTTGAACGTATGCTTTTATCTGTATTATTCTCTGCATATGATGAAGAAACAAATGAAAAAGGTGATGTTAGAACTGTATTACATCTACATCCTGCATTAGCTCCATATAAGGTTGCTGTATTACCTTTAATTAAGAAAAATCATGCTGATAAGGCTAATGAGGTATTTGATAAGCTTTCTTCTTTATTTAATGTTACTTATGATGAAACTGCAAACATTGGTAAGAGATATCGTAGACAGGATGCAATTGGTACTCCATTCTGTGTAACAGTAGATGATAATACTTTAGCTAATAATACTGTTACTCTAAGAAATAGAGATACTATGGAACAAATTACTTTATCTATTGATGAGGTTAGTGATTACGTTAAGAAACAATTATTATTTTAATAATATTTTATAGAAAGGGGCATTAATTTGTTAAGCCAAGATGAAATTCAAAAAATAATTGATGCGACTGATATTGTTAAGCTTGTATCAAATTATATTAAGCTTGAAAAAAATGGTAAAAATTATAAAGGACTTTGCCCTTTTCATACTGAGGATACTCCATCATTTGTAGTATCTCCAGAAAAGAATTTAGCCCATTGCTTTGGTTGTGGTGGTGGAGGCTCTCCAGTTAAATTTTTAGAACAAATTGAAAATATTAGTTTTATGGAGGCATTAGAAAAACTTGCTAATTTTAATGGTATTCCTTTTCAAACTAAAATAAATACAAAGGTAGATAATAATACTAAGTATTATAAAATAATGCAAATAGCAGTAAATTTTTATAAAAAATTTTTTGAATCAACGGAAGAAGGATTAAAAGCAAAAGAATATTTACATCAAAGAGGTCTTGATGATGAAACTATTAATGCATTCAATATAGGATTATCACCTAAACCAGGAGATACCTTATATCAAGTATTAAAGGAATCTAAGGTATTAGAGCTTGATATGTCAGATATAGGATTAGTGGATAAAGGAAAAAATAACTATTATGATTTATTTTCTAATAGAATTATGTTTCCTATTTATAATGAAGATGGAAATCCAATAGGCTTTAGTGCAAGAATATTCAATAATAATGATAAAAATACTGCTAAATACATTAATTCTAGAGAAACTATAATATATAAAAAAGCAAATGTAATTTTTAATTTGCAAAATGCAAAAGGAAATATTTTAAAGAATAAAAGAGTAATTCTTCATGAGGGACAAATGGATGTTATTGCATCTTATAGAAGTGGTCTTAAGGAAGCAATTTGTACTATGGGTACAGCCTTAACTATAAATCAAGCTAAGCTACTTCAAAAATATACAAATCATGCAATAATTTGTTATGATGGAGATAAAGCGGGTATTAATGCCTCATTAAAGGCTATTAATATTTTTAGATCATTAGGTTTCATGATTCATTTAGTATTATTACCTAATGGAATGGATCCTGATGAATATGTTTTAAAATATGGTACTGAAGCCTATAAAGATTATTTTTTATCTAATTTATTAGATATTAATCAATATCGATTTAAGGTTTATTCCGAAAATAAGAATTTAAATGATATTAATATATTGAATCAAGTGAAAAATAATTGTTTTAGTATTATTGCTGAAATGGAATCCCAAATAGAACGAGAAGATTATATTAAAAAATTAGCGAAAATAGTTAATGCTTCAATTGATGCGATAACTACTGATTATAATAAATATAGATCTAATATTTATCCAGATAATTTTTTTCAAGATAACAACTTCAATTACCAGATAATTCCTCATGAAACACCTAAACAATTTCAAAAAATTTGTACTGAATTTGAAGCTAGATTATTTCAATATGCTAGATCTTCAAGAAATATTGCGATAAAAATTGATAATGAAATAAGAGACTATTTTGAAGGATTAAGTGTAGATGGGCGTTTTATTTGGATGAAATTGGTTAATGATTATTATAATAATAATGAAACATATATTGAGGATAGATTTATAAAGATGCTATCTGATGAGCAAATTCAATATTATGTGCAAATCCTAGAGAGAATCAAAAATACAAAAGCTCCATTTGATGATGAGGATTTAAATGATTGTATTTTAAAAATAAAAAGTAATAAATATGATGCAATAAATCAAGATATTGCTTCTAAAATAGCTATTACTGATGACGTTTCTAAACAATCAAGATATATAGATGAAATATTTAAAAATAAAAGAAATCAAGCCCAAGTGGTAAAAATAAGGAGGAAGTAAAATGGAATTAGACGTTGTTTTAAATAATCTAATTGAACTAGGTAAAAAGAATCAAGGATTTGTTTATTCTAGTGATGTTTTGAAGTATTGTAATGAGGATAGTGATGATTATGATGCTATTGAAGCTAAACTTTTAGAAAATGAAATTGATATTTTACCTGATGAAGAACCGTCAGATGAATTGGTATTAGCAGATGGTGGTGAACCAAATTTAGCTGATGTTGAAGAGGTAGATATTTCTACTTATGACCAACTTCCTGCTTCACTAAAGGTAGACGATCCCGTACGTATGTATTTAAAGGAAATTGGAAAAATCCCTCTTTTGAATTTAGATGAGGAAACAGAACTTGCAAAACTTGTTGTTGATGGTCGAGAAGCTAGATTTAAACTTGAAAAAATTGAAGCAGATGATCAAAATACAGTTTCAATTGAAGAATATGAAGCACTTCATGATATAGTTGATAAAGCAGATGATGCAAAAGATAGACTTGTTAATGCTAACCTTCGTTTGGTTGTATCTATCGCAAAAAGATATTTAAGCCGTGGTTTGCAATTTCTTGATTTGATTCAAGAAGGTAATATGGGTCTAATCAAGGCTGTAGATAAATTTGATTATAATAAAGGATTTAAGTTTTCAACTTATGCAACTTGGTGGATTCGTCAAGCTATAACTAGAGCAGTTGCTGATCAAGCAAGAACTATTCGTATTCCAGTTCATATGGTTGAAACTATTAATAAGCTTGTTAGAGTTCAAAGACAGCTGGTTCAGGAATTATCTCGTGAGCCTTCACCTGAAGAGGTTGCTGAGCGTATGGAGATTTCTGTTGAAAAGGTACAACAAATTCAAAGAATTGCTCAAGAACCAATTTCATTGGAATCACCAGTTGGTGAAGAGGAGGATTCTTCATTAGGAGATTTTGTTTCTGATCCACATGCATTGGATCCATATGAATATACTGCAAAGATGAAGCTTCGTGAGGAATTAGATGCTGTACTAGCTACACTAACTGAAAGAGAAGAAAGAGTATTAAGACTTCGTTTTGGTTTGATTGATGGTCGTCAAAGAACTCTTGAAGAGGTTGGACATGAATTTAATGTCACAAGAGAGCGCATTCGTCAAATTGAGGCTAAGGCCTTAAGAAAGCTTAAGCATCCTTCAAGAAGTAAAAAACTTAAGGATTTTATGATAAAACATTAAATATGGATAGATTAAATCTTATAGCTTCACTTTCTAGTGGAGCTAAAATTTTATGTGATGTGGGATGCGACCATGCTTATGCATTAGAAATGGCCCTAACAAAATATGATGTATTAAGAGGAATAGCTTCTGATATTAATGAAATGCCACTTGAAAATGCTAAAAAGACTCTTTCAAAAGCTAATTTATTAGATAGAGTTGATTTTGTTTTATCAAATGGATTTAAAAATATTAATTTAGAATTTGATACTGCAATTATTTCTGGCATGGGTGGAATCTTAATTAAAGATATTTTAACTGAATCATTCGATAAAATTAAGGATAAGACATTGATTTTATCTCCAAATACAGATGTAATGATTGTTAGAAAATTTTTAAATGATAATAATTTTAAAATAATTGAAGAATATGCGATTATCGATCAAAAAAAATATTATGAAATTATTAAGGCTATTCCAGGTGAAATGGATTTAACGGAACTTGAATTAGAATTTGGACCGATATTATTGAAAAATAAGCCTGAAATATTTATAAATAATATTAAGAAAAAATATGAGCAATTATCTAAAATAATAGATAATGTTAATTCGCTAGAAGAAAAAAATAAAATTATTGAAAAGCTAAATAATTATAAAGAGGTTTTTATGGAAAAAATATTTATAAATAATACAAAGAATTATTATAGAACTTATTTTATAGATAATGAAAAAAGAGATTTAGTGGTTATTTCTGCAGGTGGAGGCTATGAATATACCTCTATAAGAGAATCAGAGCCTGTTGGTAGACGTTATAATGATGCAGGATACCATGTAGTTATTGTAAATTATCGTGAGGATATAAATGAATTGTATCCCCTACCATCTAAATATTTAGCTTATGTAATTAACTTATTTCGTAATGATAATAGAGTTAATAAAATTATAGGAATTGGTTTTTCTGCAGGCGGTCATAATATGCTTGAGGTTTCCTTACATTCTAATGAATATGAGGGAAATTCTAAACCTGATTTATTAATTTTAGGTTATCCTGTAGTAACAAGTGATAAAAGATATTATCATGAGGGTTCTTTTAGACATTTGCTGGGTGATGGATTTGATGACGATAAGCTTATGAAGCATTTATCAATGGAAAATGAAGTCAATGATAAGGCACCTGATTTATTCTTATGGGGTACAATTACTGATACTTCAGTTGATGTGATGAATTCTTTATTGTTAATTGAAGCATATCATAAGTATAACTGTAATGTTGAATATCATTTATTTCCAATGGGACCTCATGGATTGAGTGTAGCAACAGAAGAAACTGCACAAGGTAATCCTGAAAAACGTAATCCATATATTGCTAGATGGGTAGATTTATCATTAGAATGGTTAAAATTGAAATTAAATAAATAATATTTAAGTGCTCAATTTGTAGAAATTGAGCCTTATTTATGTTAAGATATTACCTGAGGATGTGGAATTATGCAAGAATTTGAATTATTTGAAAAAATAAATAAATATGATACAATAATTATTCATAGACATTCAAGACCTGATTTAGATGCCTTGGGAAGTCAAATTGGACTTAAGGAGTTAATTAAGGGTAATTTTGACAATAAAAATGTATATGTAGTAGGAGATATTTCTAATAAATATTCATTTATTGGCAATATGGATACTATTTCTGATGAGGTTTACAAAAATGCACTTTCTATTATTTGTGATGTTGCGGTAATGAATATGGTTAGTGATGATAGATATAAATTAGCAAGTGAGGTTATTGTTATAGACCATCACAAAAATAGCTGTGATATAACAGATAATTATTTAGTAGATACTAGTTGTGTTGCATGTAGTGAATATATAACGCATTTATTCTATAAAAATGGTTATAATATACCTAGTGCTGCAGCAACACCATTGTATGGTGGAATTGTGACTGATAGTGGTAGATTTCAATTTGGAGAAAAATTAGAAAATACCTTTTTTGCGGCATCTGTTTTGGTAAAAAATGGAGCGAATCCTAAATTTATTTATGATAATATTAATGTAGAAACCTTAAATGATAGAAAAATAAAGAATTATTTTTCGAATCAGTTTAAGGTTATTGGTAAAGTAGCTTATTTGATAAATGAGCATGAAGTATTTGAAAAGTTTAATATTAAGGAATTTAATGATATTTCAAGAGGTATGTTATCAGTTATGGCAGGAATAAAGGAAATTGAAATATGGTGTAATTTTACCTTTGATATTAACAAAAATGCCTATATTGGAGAATTTAGAAGTAGAAATAAGGAAATAGTTGATATTGCCAAAAAATATGGTGGTGGTGGACACCCTTTAGCATGTGGTGCTACTATTGATTCACTTCCTACTATTGATTTAGTATTAAAAGATTTTTGCAAGCTTTTGGAGGAATAATAATGATTGGAAAGATTCATTCATTTTTTGCCGGTGGTACGGTTGATGGACCGGGAATTCGTTATGTTATATTTGTAAAGGGATGCCCATTAAGATGTTTATATTGTCATAATCCTGATACCTGGACTAGCCAAAATGCCTTAGAATATGATGCGGATCAAATTGTTAATGAGGCTTTAAAATATAAAGGCTATTTCGCAACAGGTGGGGGAGTCACTATTACAGGTGGTGAGCCTCTAATGCAAATTGATTTTGTTACTGAGGTATTTAAAAAACTAAAGGAAAAGAAAATTCATACTGCTTGTGATACTTCTGGTATTACCTTTGATAGAAATGATCCTCAAGTATTAGCTAAATTTAATGAGCTTATTAAATATGTAGATTTATTCTTATTAGATATAAAGCATATTAATAATGATGAGCATATTAAGCTTACAGGCCATCCTAATACTAATGTATTAGCATTTGCTAAATATTTATCAGATAATAATAAAAAGATGTGGATTAGGCATGTATTAGTCCCAACTATTACATTAAATGATGAATATTTAAAAGAGACAAAGGCCTTCATTGATACATTAAATACTGTTGAAAAGATAGAAGTATTACCATATCATACAATGGGAATTGTTAAATATAAGAATTTAGGTATACCTTATCGTTTAGAGGGAGTAGAGGCTCCTACTAAAGAAGAGGTAAGACATGCAAAATATTTATTAGGAGTGATTAAAGATGTTGCTTAATTCAAAAAATTATAAAGAATATTTAAAAGGTATAACTGTAATTGAGGTTTCAGGTGAATCTTGTGCTAATTGTCTATCACTAATGCCTATTCTTCATTCATTAATGAAGGATAGAACTGATGCGGTATTACATCATATTGAAGCTTCTGAAGATACAATGGATTTAATTGAAAAATTTGAAATTAGAGGAGTTCCTACTATCCTTGTTATGAAGGATGAAGAGGTCTATGCAAGGTGTAAAGGATTTCAGCCTGAAGAAATTTTAGAATTATGGCTTGATTCTAAAATTAATGAGATTAAAACCTAAACTTTTCATAAATTATACTACTAAATAATCAAAATTATAAAAATCAATGATTTTGGGTAACAATAAGCCTAAATTCATTGATTTTTCTTTTGCTTTTAGATTGCATTTTTCTT